>JBMFOT010000018.1:0-50279 GCA_049969495.1 Armatimonadota bacterium | reverse complement strand
TTTTTGAAGGAAGGTTGAACCTCTCCCCCGTCCCCTCTCCTACAAGGAGAGGGGCAATGACACTAACGGCTGGGTGGGAGCCTCGCCTGCCACAAGGGGATGGCAAGATAGCTTCGGGCAGACTGTGAGCATTTCACAGAGGAGTTGGGTACAATAGTTACAGGTCTGCACGCCAGAAGGAACAGGAAAACCGACGCGGGCGTCGAAAAGGTATCTGCGCCATTCAGGCGTGTGCCAGGAGGAAAGGGATGAGACCGACGGAGCGATCCGCCGGACAAGTGAATGATGCGAGAGGGCTGCTGCGGCAGGCACAAGAGCTGGCGCAACAGGGTGACTATACAACCGCCCTCGCGATGATCCAGCGTGCGATGCAGAGCGGGGCGGATGAATATACCTGCTACCTGCACATCGCCGCGCTGGAATGGCAACGGCATCGTACCGACGCGGCGATGCTGGCACTACAGCACGCCATCGACCTGCAACCACACCGCACCGACGCCCGCGAGAAGATGGCGGAACTGTACCTGGAAGCGGGCGAGGTGGATGCTGCCATCGAACAAGCCTCGCAGGTGCTACGCCGTGACCCCGACAATGTGACGGTACGCCCGCTGCTGGTAGCGGCGCATCTGGAGAAGGGCGATTGGGAATCCGCACTGCGCGTGCTGGATGAGCTGATAGCGCTCGCTCCTAACGAGCCGATATATCACTTTAATCAAGCACAGGTGTTTCAGGAACTGGGGCAGTGGGGGCTTGCACTCATCGCTTACGACCGCGTGGTGGAAATCGGTACCGACCGCGAGCTCGCCGAACGCGCACTGGAGGCGATGGCGATACTGGACCGTATCCAGATGGACCATATCCTGACACTTGTGCTGGAAGACCCGCAGTTCCGACAGCAGATTCAGGAAGACATCGAAGGAGCACTGATAGACAGACAATTTGCGTTGAGCCGCCCGGGTATGACCGCCTTGCGCATCATCCTGCACCAGTTACAAGGCAAGGACCTCCCATGGAAACCGGTGCTGTACCACTGAACCACGTCCAGCGTCTCCAGCAACTTGTTCGCCAGCGTACCGTCGTGATGGGAATCCTGAATGTGACGCCAGACTCCTTCTACGACGGCGGTCGTTACGATCAGCCGGAGGCGGCGGTGCAACACGCTCTGAAGATGGTGGAGGAAGGGGCGGATATGCTCGACATCGGCGGTGAGAGCACTCGCCCGGGCAGTCAGCCTGTTTCCGAAGAGGAGGAGCTGCGTCGGGTACTGCCGGTGATCGAGGCGGTGCGTGAGCAAGTGGATGCGCCTATTTCCATCGATACCACCAAGTCGCGCGTGGCGGAACGGGCACTGCAGGTGGGAGCGTGTATGGTGAACGACATCTCCGGGCTGGGGTTTGACCCGCGCATGGCGGAGGTGGTGGCGCAATATGGAGCGATGTGTTGCATCATGCACATTCAGGGCACGCCACAAACCATGCAGCAGAACCCGCACTACGATGACGTCGTGCGCGATATCAGCCGTTATTTCGAAGAGCGTCTCGCACTGGCGGAACAAGCGGGCATCTCGCGCGAGCACATCTGGCTGGACCCGGGCATCGGCTTCGGCAAGACGGTGGCACACAACCTCGAGATTCTTCGTCGCCTGCGCGAGTTTACCACCTTCGGATTGCCTTTGCTGGTTGGTACCTCACGCAAGTCGTTTATCGGCAAGGTTCTGGGCGATCTGCCCCCCGAACAACGTCTGGAAGGCACCGCCGCGACGGTGGCTATCGCCATCATGAACGGCGCAAACGCGGTGCGCGTGCATGATGTAAAAGAGATGGTACGCGTGGCACGGATGGCCGACGCGGTTCTACAGCGTCACGTATAGAGGTGCTGGGTCAATGGGGAACGCTCTCCGGGTAGAGCGCAGCACCGCAAACGTCAGGGCGAATGATTATTTGTCCCACCCCTCTCTTCTCCGCTTTCATTTCGTGACCTGTTGCGCAACGGTTTTCCTGCCTGTACAATAGAAGCATCACGGAGGTGGTTAAATGCAGGGGGCGATGAATCAGGCAAACGTGCTTGTTCAGGCGCTGCCGTATATGCAACGCTACAGCGGCAAATGCTTCGTGGTGAAGTACGGCGGCGCGGCGATGGTAGATGAACGCCTGAAAGCGCAGGTGATGCAGGACGTCGTGCTGCTGCGTACCGTGGGCATCAAGCCGGTGCTGGTGCATGGCGGGGGCAAAGAGGTCAGCGAGGTCATGCAGCGCATGGGCTTGCAACCGCGTTTTACAGGTGGGTTGCGCGTCACCGACGCCGAGACGATGGAGATTGTGGAGATGGTGCTGGCAGGCACCACCAACAAAGGCATCGTGTCGTTAATACACCGCGCCGGTGGCAAAGCGGTGGGCTTAAGCGGCAAGGACGGTAACCTGCTGGTGGCAAAGAAGCTCACGCCCGATGGTCAGGACATCGGTTACGTGGGCGAGGTGGTGCAGGTGAACCCGGAGGTGATTATGGTGCTCTCCGAGTCGGGGTACATTCCGGTCATCTCCTCGGTGGCTATCGGTGAGGATGGGCAGAGCTACAACGTCAACGCCGACCACGCCGCCGGAGCCATCGCCGCCGCGCTGAAGGCGGAGAAATTGATTGTGTTGACGGACGTTCCCGGCGTGCTTGCCAACCTGAGAGACCCCGCCTCGCTGATTTCGGAGATGAGCATCGCCGAGGCAGAGGAGCTGTTGCGTAACGGTAAGGCGGAAAGCGGGATGGCGCCCAAGCTGGAAGCGTGCATCACCGCCCTGCGTGGGGGGGTACAGCGGGCGCATATTATCGACGGTCGTCAACCCCACGCGATTCTGATGGAAGTGTTCACCGACCGCGGTGTGGGCACCATGGTGAAACCGTGAGACATGTCTTGTTGGCGATAGTGCCGTTGCTGATAGGTATCGCCCCTTATGCTCTTGCCCGGCAACCCGTGACGGCGGTGGTCATCATGGAGGGGGTGACATGGCAGCATATCGAGCGGGGGGAAGCAGGTGCGCTGTACGTGCTGGCACGACATGGCGCCGTGGGCTTGATGAGCGTTGGCAGGGCGAAAGATACTGCAACAAGCTTTGCTACCACCCTGCAGACAGGCAGGCGTTTTACGCTCCCGCGGGGGGCTTCCGCCGAGCTGCTCAAGGAACGATATCCGCGTGTGCGCTGGTTAATAGAGGAGCTTGCACGCGCCGGCGTCGAGGTGCAGGTGCATGTGGAGCCGCCGCAGGAGGGTTTGCATACCCTGCTTGCGCAGCCAAAACCTCCCGTGTCCCCCTCCGCACAGGTGCAGATATGGTGGCTTCGCGACAACCTACCCGCCGTGGGCAAGCGGTTAGAGCAGGTTATCGGCTCGTTGAACCCGGAACGCGACAGGGTGTTGATTATCGGTTTGCCCCTCTCCGGAGAGCAGCTGGCTCCTGTCATCATGGCGGGAAGCGGGCTTCCAACGGGCGTTCTCACCTCCGCCACAACGCGCACCGCCGGTCTCCTTTCTGATATGGATATCGCTCCGACGCTTCGTCAGTGGCATGGGTTGCCCCTACAGGTTGGCGAGCATCCGGTGCGGGTGGTGGCTGAGGATGGCGCATTCGCCAGGGTGCGGTCGCTCGCGCAGCGGTGTCGGTGGAACGCGCAGGGGCTAATACCGGTCGGCATCTTGCAGGTAGCGGGTGGACTGGTTGCGGTGCTGACCGCCTTGTGCGCGATAGGGACGCAAAAGGCATCCCGTCGGGCGCGACTACTGCTCTCGGTAGCGATAGGCGCATTGTTGTCGTTGCCTGCGGGAACGGTGCTGGCACCCTATCTACCCGCCGGCACACTGTGGCAATACGTGGGCATGGTTCTGCTGTCGGCGATATGGCTATCGTTGCTGGCGCACTGGGGAGTATGGGAGGAGCCGTTTCGCGCCTATATCCGCGTCTGCGCGCTGACCTCACTGGTCGTTCTCGCCGATGCCATCGGCGGGCAACACGGCGTGAAGAGCTCGATGTACAGTGCGTACGCGCTGTCGGGTATCCGCTTCTACGGCGTCGGCAACGAGCTGATGGGCGTGCTGGTGGGCTGTGCGCTGGCGTGGGGGCTTTACGGCTTGCCCACCCTGTGGGGAGGCATCCTCTGGGCAGCGGTTGCTGTGGTGCTGGCAGTGCCTGGGTGGGGAGCGAATCTGGGTGGTTTGCTGACCTGCGCAGTGGGACTGGGTTGTGCATGGGAGGGCAAGCGGGCACACGGCAAACGGCTCCTGTTGCGATGCGCAGGCTGGCTGATAGCCGGTTTGCTCACTGCGATAGCGGTCATGTGGCTGGACAGCCTGAGCGCATCCCCTTCGCACGCGGGCGAGGTGTGGCTGCACTGGCGCACCGAAGGTTGGGGAGCGGTGATGGATACCCTCTCTTCCAAAGCGGCGCTGATGGTGCGCGTACTGCTCAGTCCGTTTGCATGGGGTGTACTGCTGGCAATCGGGGTGGTACTATGGAGGATGCAGCGTCACGGGATACTTTCCAGCTTCTCGCAGGATAGAAAGAAACGATACCTGCCCTGGCTGGCGTGCATCGTGGCTGCTTTCGTATTTAATGATTCGGGCTTTGTGCCTGCCGCGGCGATACTCGGCGTCGGTGTGGGCACTGTGCTTACCCGCAAACTGCAGGAGGTGAAAGATGGTTCGTCTGGCTGATTTGACCGGCTATCTGGACGATTACCTGGCCGTCCGCGAGGTACCCGATTACCCTAACGCCTTGAACGGCTTGCAGGTGGAAGGAAAGGAAGAGGTGCATCGTGTGCTGACGGCGGTAGACGCCTCCATCGCTTCGATAGAAGAGGCGGTGTTGTGGGGCGCGGAGTTGCTCATCGTACACCACGGACTGTTCTGGAACGGTTTACAGCCGATTGTGGGGCGGTTTCGGAAGCGACTGCAGCCTCTACTGCGTGAGGGGATTAGCCTCTATGCGGTGCATCTGCCTCTGGACGTACATCCCGAGGTAGGCAACAACGCTTTGCTGGCGCGCACGCTGGGGTTAGAGCCGTCCGGACGGTTTGGCGACTATCAGGGCACGCCGATCGGCGTTGTTTGTGAAACGGAACTGCCTCTTGCCGAGGTGGTGTCGCGTCTGGAAGCGGAACTGCAGACACGAGTGAAGATAATGCCCTTTGGCGGGAACATTGTGCGGCGCGTCGGCATCGTTACCGGCGGGGCAGGGCAGACGCGCATTCTCACCGAGGCGTACGAGCGAGGTATCGATACGCTTCTCACAGGCGAGGGGGCGCATCACACCTATCTGGATGCCGAAGAGCTGGGCATCAACCTGTTGTACGCCGGGCACTACGCGACCGAGACGCTGGGTGTGCGTGCGCTGGGTGAGCACCTACGCAAGATGTTCGGGCTGGAGCATCGCTTCTTCGACCACCCGACTGGACTGTAACAGATTGCGCTGCTCGCCATGCCCACCACCATACCAGCATCGCCGCAGCCGCCACAACGCCCGAATCGTTCAGCAGAAGTAACGCCAGCGCGCCCACCCACACAGGTATGGGCGCCCCCCTCAATCCCGGCAAACCAACCAGCAGCAGAGGCGTCCACGCGCTACTGACCAGCAAGGTGGCGTTCATGCGCAGCTTGCGCTCTACGGTAAGTAGCAGCGTCGGGGTATGTTGAAGCGTCCAGCCCAGGTGGGTAGGAGAAGGAGACGAGATTTCCCAGAATACTACCCCAAGCAGAACCGCGCCAACAGCTACCGCCGCGAGCAGGCGCAGTCTGCGTGAGAGCAATGCACCGCTCAGCGCGACACCGAGCGCGGAGAGCAATGCGCCCACGTTCGCTCCCCAAGAAGGAGTACCCACTGCCAACGCGGTCAGTAGCCAGCGCAAGAGACCCCAGCCCGCACTTTCTGTCAGCAGGAACCCGCTTTGTGCTCCAAACAAACTACCTGCCAACTCATTGCCCACACCGTAAAAGCGCGCTCCCTCCTGCAAGACGTAACCAAAACCGCTCCAGCGTAAGAGGTTGCTCCCGCGTAGCAGGTCTACCCCTGCAAAGATAATCAGCACCACCGCCAGCCCGTGCAAAGATTGCCGCAGGGGGAGGCGCGAAAGCACGACCAGAAGCCCGACCATACACAATACCCAGATGCCCAACCTTACCCCCAAAGGGATGCCCCCTAACGGTAGGCAGATGAGCACCGGCGCAAGCGACACCCCCAGCACCGGCAGCAGACAGGGAAACAGCCACAGAGTGCGGATAATCCTGCCCGACGACCATCGTATGCATATCGCCAGCAGGAGCACCACCGCCTGTAGCATCGGCAGAGTACCGATGGTGCGATCCCACCACACCTGCCGCATCAGCGACTCGTACAGCCGTTGTGTTGCCTGTGCCGATTCGTCATCGGGGACTACCTGCGCCGGCGAGCCGACCACGCCGGAGGGAAGTCTGGTGCATCCAAAGTGAGACAGCCACGTTGCGGTCAGGTCGGGCAGGGTGATGAAACCGGGCAAGCGGGTGGAGTTTGTCGCCAGCCACCCCGCTCCGTTCCTGCCCAGACGCATCACCCATCCCAGTCGTGAGCCGTTCCTCGCTTCGTGCTGAGACGGTACCGGGCAAAGGATATACAGAGCATCCAGGGGCTGAGTGAGGTTCATTTGCAATTGCCGTACCACGCCTTCCAGCTGCTCCGGTTTGACGCCTCTGGCGTCGATCCACAACATCAGGCGTGAATGCCCCCGTACAACGAACTGCGCTACCCGAAGCAGAGTTGCCCAATCGGGGACGAGCCGTGTATCCGGTTCAGCGAAAGGCGCCCCCACCAGCAACATGGGCGAGTCGATGCACGTGGTCAAATAGCGGAACCGCACCCTTCGCGCTTTCAACTCCTCCGGCAACAAGCCTATAACCACCGAATACCCCCACCGACTGTTTGTTTCCACCAGCTGCCGGAGCCGTTCTATGCCGTCCACAGGCAGTGCGTCCGGCACAAGAGCGCGTGTGCCCGCGTTCAAGGTGAGATACGCACTGCGCTCCCACCGCTCTGGCGACAGCGGTGCGGAACGTTGTGTCGGCGACGATGCCACACGGCTTAACACCAGCGCCTGTGCGCCGGGCATGTCCGCAGTGTGGCGAATCAGCGAGGGCACGTTCTCCGGTTGCAGGCAAAGCACCACCACCCGCTGAGCGGTAGCGGGGGTAAACAGGAGCAACAGTGCAATCAATATGCCTACTCGATGAACAGTCACAACACTCTGTTCACGCTGGGGAACGTGTCTTCCTTCCAAAAGCTGCGGAGGGTCGCGCCCCGTCGTGACCGAGACCGGACGGCTCGGCAGGAGCCGCGCCCTCCGGAGGGACTGTCGCGTTGCCAAACTTGGAGGGCGAACCTCCCGGTGAGCCGGTTTAGCCCCCACCCACAGGGACGTCAGGTGGGGGGCATTCACACGGCTCGGGCGGGCTACTTTGCCAGCGCCTTCTTCGCGTACTCGCGAGCCGATTCGAGCTGTCCGGCGGAGCCGAGCAGTTCGTTGCGGCTGGCGATGAACTTGGCGTACTCCTGCATGAAGATTTTGCCCGGTTCGCGCAGGTCGAACTTGTCACAGTGGTCGCGGAAGAACTCGCGATGCACGCGGCACCACACGAGGCGTCCGTCGGTGTCGATGTTAATCTTGCACACACCGAGCTTGGCGGCGGGCAGGTACTGCGAAGGGTCTACGCCCTTGGTGCCCTTCAAACAGCCACCTGCGGCGTTGATGCGCTCCACCTCGTCCTGCGGCACCGACGACGAGCCGTGCATCACCAGCGGGAAGCCGGGCAGACGCTTCTGGATTGCCTCGACGCGGTCCAGGTGAATGCGCTGCGAGCCGCTGAACTTGTACGCGCCGTGGCTGGTACCGATAGCCACCGCGAGGCTATCGCAGCCGGTGCGCTTGACGAACTCCTCCGCTTCGGCGGGGTCGGTCAGACGAGCATCCTTCTCGTCCACCGAGATATGCTCTTCTACGCCACCCAACATGCCGAGCTCCGCTTCCACGCTGATGCCCTTTGCGTGCGCTGCATCCACCACGCGCTTCGTGACCGCGATGTTCTCTTCGAAAGGCAGGTGCGAGCCGTCGATCATCACCGACGAGTAGAAGCCGCTCTCAATGCAGTCGTAGCAGGTCTGCTCATCGCCGTGGTCCAGATGCACCGCGAACAGCGCGTCCGGCCAGATTTGCTCCGCCGTGCGGATAATCGCCTCTAACATGCGTTTGTCGGTGTAAGAGCGCGCGCCTTTGCTGATCTGGATGATGAAAGGCGCCTGCGACTCCATATTACCCCGGAACAGCCCCATTGCTTGCTCGAGGTTGTTGATGTTGTAAGCTCCGAGCGCATACTTGCCGTATGCGTGTTCGAACAGTACGCGGGTTGGAACGATCATGGTTTGGTCTCCTTCTTCCTCCCTGCAGATTGCGACACCCTGTCATCAGGTCTTTCGCCGGCAAATGCGCTTTTCCCTGTCACAAGGTGCACGGATACTCTGCAAGCTGGATTCTCTACCAGAAGTATTATATCACCGTTTAGAAGCGTGTTTTGTATTCCAGCGTGCCTGCCAGCTCGTTGCGCGACAGACCTGCCGGCACGCGGTGCTGGTAGTTCGTCAGGCGCAGGCTCAGGTTGAGGAAGTGTTCATCGTCCAGCTGCCAGCCGTAACGCAGGTGGAAGGAGTGTGCCGTGCCCTTGCTGCCCTGGTAGTTGACGGAGTCGAGGCTGTAACCGACCTCACCGCTGGCGAGGGCGGAGAGTTTGCCAGCGACACTCAGCAGTGCGCGGCGGATTATTTGCCGTTTCGTATAATCGGTTTCAATGCGGTATTCCCCGTTGAGCATCTGGCGGGCGTTCAGACGGGAGCTCAGTTTCCAGACGTTCAGCCCGATCGGCTGAACACGGTTGTTGCCCTGTTCGGGCAGGGTCAGGAACTGGTGGCTGAGCGAGGTATTCGGGTTTACCTGCCAGTCCAGTGAGTACCGCCGCACGTGCCACGTTTCCATGTTGGGCTGTTCGATCATGCGGTAGTACACTTCCCCTTTGAAGTTGCTCATCGGGGCGACGGTGAACTGGTAGGTGCGCATGACCAACCTGTCCGCCGCCTGCGGGATGAAGGCGGAGGTATATTCCGCTAGCAGACTGTGCTTACCCAGGTTCGCGGTGATACGTCCGGTACGGCTCTCTTTCTGCCAGCTCGCGCGGTCTGCCAGCGCGGCGTACGCACCGGTGAACTGGATATTCGTCAGTCCGAGCGCGTTGAACGGCTTCAGCGAGGAAACGGAGATTTCGCTTTGCGCTTTGGTGTTCGCACGGTCTACACGCAGCTCGTCGTATTTGCCCGTGACGTTCGCGAAGTTCAGCACCGGACCTGACAGGGCGAAGCTCTTCAAGAGGCTTCCGGTATCGGTGCTGGTGGTGCGGCGGGACAGGCTCATAGCAAAGGTAAGGTTTTTACGCAGTAGCCACTGTGAGGCAACCGTGCGTATCAGCTCGGATGGGCGGTCACTGCGCCCGAACCGCTGCTCGGTGAACTGCATGATAGCGCTTTGGGAGACGGGCGTTTGCACCTGCACGGTATCCGCCAGGTCGTAGTAGCCATCGGTGCGACGCAGGTGCTTCTGTTCCACGACGAACCACATCGGTCGGCTCTTATCGGATTCCACGCGCCAGAAGTTGGTCAGTGTGGAGGTAGGTTGCAGCAGTACGCCCTCGTCGTCAATCCGGTCGCGATAGGCCGAGAACTTCAGCCCTTTGCCCAGAGCATGGTCGATGGCGGTTGTCTCGCGCCATTGGCGATGCAGCACCTCCGTCGCGCCGTCGCGGTTGGTGCGGTCGTTCAGGTGCGTAATGCGTGTGGTTGCCCGTGGCTGGTACTGGAAATACAGCCGCTGGCGTCGGTGCATCTGCTGCACCTGCGCGTTGCGTGAGTCGATCCAGAAGCCTTCAAACCACAGCGTTTTGCTCACCTGCCACTGTGCCGACAGGTCGAAGTATTTGAAGCCGAGCAAACCGCTCAGGTCGTTTCGGTCGCTCTCCGTCAGGTCACCGATGCGCGAGAAGGCAGGGTCTACCTGCTTGAGGTTGGCGAACAGCGACAGACGCGGTGTGCGCAGGGCATAAGACTGCCTGATGACCGATCCCTGTGAATCACGGATATTGCCGAACAGCGCGCTTAACGACACGTTCTTGTCCAGCGCGAAGCGTGTGCTGATAAGCCTGCGCTCGATGCCGGTCTCGCCGGCGTAGAGTTTGCGCTCGGGGTCGGTGAGGTCTCCTAGTCGGCTGAAGCCTTCGCTGATACTTTGCTGCTGGTAAGCCACCTCGAACTTCGGACTGGTATAAGCGACCTGTGTGCGCTTCACGTCGCCGCTAGCGTCTTCTACCGTCGTCTTGACCACGCTCACCTGTGTGTTGGCGGCGGCGGTCATGTTCACCCGCAGGGTCTCACGCTGCAGTCCCGCTTCGCGCAGTATCTGTTTTCTATCGTTGTCGGTCACAGCGTTCGTGCCCGGTTCCACCTGCTGACGCGCCAGCAGAGCCATCTGGTTTATCTCGTCCGGCGCCAGGCTTGCAATGGCGAAACCGGGGTCGGTGCCCTGCCGGACATAGTTCACCTGTACCGTTTGGGTGTTCAACGCCACCTGCCGGAAGTTCAGGTTGCCCGCCTCGGTGCGGATGGTCTGCTGCATGAACAGCGAAGGCAGGTTCGTGCCTTTGAACGGCGGGAGCTCCGCTCTCAGCAAAGAGCGCACCCACCCGCGTTCCTTCGCCCACTGTGCCCGCTGTGCTTCGGCGAGGTCATTAAAGCGGGTGAACTCTTTGCCGATCTCCTGCGTGCTATAGGTCAGCTTCAGCCCGGCGGTCTGCAGCAGGTAAGTGCTCAGTTCGATGCCGCTGCTGGCATCCAGAATGCGTTGGCGCTCGTAGCTCAATTGCGAATTACCGCTCAGGTGGAACAGGGCAGAGAGCGTGTCGCGTGTTAACCCGCGCTCTTTCGCCCATTGTGCCCGCTGGTCCTCACGCAGGTCGTTAAACCGCTGGAACAGAGGGTCAATCTTGCGTTCGCTGTAGCGCAGCTCCATCTGCTTCGTTTGCACGCTGTACTGCGCCTGCCGGATTTCGCCTTTGCCGTCGGTAATACGGCTGATGTCGCTCTGCAGGTTCATGCCGCCTACAACGTAGCCCAACCCGTAGCTCACCCGGCGCGTTCCTCGTTCTTTCTCCAGCCAGCCGAGCAGCTGTTCCGGCGCGGCTTTTTGTTCGCGCAGAGCCGCAAAGCCTGCGAACCGCTGTCCTACGTCCTGGTACATGCCTCGCAGTTGTAACCCGCCCAGGCTCCAGTTCAGGTTCTGCAGGATGAGACGGTCTGGTCCGGCGGCCGCTTGTGTATTGGGGCGCGCAGGTGCACCCGGCTGCAGTGTGGGGTCGGCTACTGCTTGCACCGCTCTCTGCGAGGAGAAGAACAGTAAGCCTTCCGCTGTGCTGTTGCCGGTGAGATGCAGGCGAGTTTGCATGCCGTAGGTATCGGTTTGCAGGGTAGTGCCATCCTCGCGACGCAGGAACGCGCTGGAGCTGTACACCATATTCATCTGGCTCTGTCGGAACCGCAGCATCGTCGAGGGCGCCTGTAGCAATCCGCGCTGTTCACCGGAGCCGGGCACGTAACGGTATTGTACCCGTATCGTCTGCGAGGTGCGCACCGGTTCGGTAAAGAAGAGAGTGCCGGTAGTGTAGTCGATGGTATAGTCGCGGTTGCGCTGCAGGGTACGGGCATCTACTGTGACACGCTCGCTTTCGGGCACAATGTTTCCGTAGCGCAGCAAGTAGCCCGCTCGGGTGCCGTTGCCCCGCAGCAGGTCGGCGTTCGCCTGCCCGGCCTGTGGTGTCCCCGTTGTGGACTTCGGCGCAGTGATACGCCCTTCCGTTAAGGGGATGGGGGCAGACGAGCTTCCCTGTGCCCACGCGGGGTCTATCGTCGCGAAGGCAAATACCGCAAGGAATATGGTGCGAACCGACGACCTCATCAGAACCGCACGGTGATGACGTCTACATCTACCTGTTTACGCTGCAGCTTGCGTTTTATCTCTACATTCCATTGTTCCTGATTGCGGATGCGAATCTGCTCGCGTAGTGCCTCGAGCCCGCTGGTGCCCTGATTCAGCACCTCAGCGGGGATGGTGAAGCGCGTCGCAACGGTCTTGTTTTCCGACTCATCCGCTTGAGCAGCAACCTGTTCGTCTGTGCCTGCCGGTGGACTGTTGACGTCGATATGAGGTACATCTTTCTCAAGCATCGGCTCTCCCTGCAGTGCATCGGCAGGAGCAGGCTCCGGCGCAATCGGTGTACGCGCTACGGTAGCCCACCTGACCTCACTCCTGGCAAACGATGGGCGACGAGGCAAGACAGGCTTAGAGTGGCGTTCCGCCGCCTGGCGTTGCGCATTCAGGGGCTTCTTGCCGGATGCTACTACAGTA
The DNA here is from genome assembly GCA_049969495.1 of Armatimonadota bacterium. Taxonomy (GTDB): domain Bacteria; phylum Armatimonadota; class HRBIN16; order HRBIN16; family HRBIN16; genus HRBIN16. Next base: position 37,775 of record JBMFOT010000018.1, on the reverse strand, counting down.
TTCGATGCGGGGGGTGGCTGCGGTCTCTTTGCCTGCTGTCGTTTGGCAGGCTCTTGCCTCACTGTAACATTCGAAACGAACGTGTTCACTGCCTGTGGTACCTGTCGTGGGAGGAACTGCCAGGCAATCAGCACGAGCACCACTGCAGCCGTTGCCATTGAAGCACGCCAGACCACCATCCTCCAGTTCATTGCCAGTCTCTCACGCCAGGTGGGCTGGTCTACGGTTGCAGACAGTATTCGCGCTTTCAGCGTGGGCGGGGGCTCGTAATGGGGCAGGAGCTTCATGCTCTGGCGCAGTGCCTGCAGTTCCACCAGGGTTTGTTGACAGGATGCACACCCCTCAAGGTGCTCCTCTACACGCTCGCGCTCATCCGGCGGTAAGCAATCATCTACATACGCCGATAGCGCTGTCCACCACTCTACGCACACTTTCATCTATTGCCACCTTCTCTTCGACAGTAACCGTAAGGCGCCCGTGATTTTTCCATCTATTTAGATGCTCACCATCACCAGATGTTTCAACTGTGACAAGAGCGCGGAATAAATTTGTCGGTCTTCGTGCTCACAATATCGCCCCTGCTGCACAGTAGTCCTTCACCACACGTGATTATTGGGATGCAGACAAGGCGGTTTTGTGTCTTCACCATTTTGGGTAGCGCACCTCGGGGGAGCCGAAATACAACCATGAAAACGGCTCGGCAGGAACCTCGCCCTCCCAAAGAATGAACCTTACAGTCCACTTTTCCTGTATACTCGTAAAAGTACTGGGTTTTTGTCCGATATGCGCTATTGGCTTGACTGAAATGTGCGAAGGAGTTTAGAATAGGAGTAACGTCACTTCTTTACGAAAGGAAGGGAGGTTCGCATGTTTCGTACTTTACTGGTAACCGTTTTACTGTTGGTCGCTGCAGCAATGGCGAGCGCGCAGATTAGGGTAACGGCACAGCCTGTGCCTGCGGGCGTGAATCTGAACAGCAACGGGCTGGTTCCGCAGGTGGCTCCCGATTACAGCAACACCACCACTTTCACCGGCTACTACTTTGCAGGTGGAGTAGGAGCTATCGTGGCGGACGATGTGCATCGCATCACCAGCCTGCCGATTGCGCAGATTTCGTTCGGCTACTATGCGCCGACATTAGCTCCTGACGTGACCATGTACGTCTACAACAACGTCGGCGACTTCAACCTGCCTGCTCCGCTCATCGCCTCCTACTCGCTGGGCACACTGAACGGTTCCGGTGCATGGATTTACACTATCTCTCTACCGACGCCTCTGAGTGCCCCGGCAGACCTGTGGATTGGCTTCTCCTTCAGCGTGGCGGATGCAGGGCTGCTTATCTACAACCCTCCAACCGTCGGAACCAGCCACGACCTGTTCACCATCAACAATGGCGGTCCCTACTGGTTTGGAGGTAACCCAGTAGCCAACTTCTACCTGGAGACGGTGCCCGTGCCCGAACCTGCCAGCCTGCTGGTGCTGGGCAGTGGAGTGATGGGGCTGTTTGCTCTGCGCCGACGCCGCGCGTAGTGCGTTTCGCTTGCAGGGAGAGGGTCACGCATCGGCGTGACCCTCTTTTTGTTCGGGAAGGGATGTCTATCGGAAACGCAGAATAGTTACCCTTGACGTGGAGGAGGGTTCTGCTTATAATAGCGCAGGGCTGTTGGCGAGGGGGCTCGGCGCATGAGCGAGGAGGAGCAGGTAACGCGATACACCTTGCAGTGGAGGGTGCATCTGTTGCGCCGGCAGCCGCAGAAGGCGTGGTTGGCGGGAGCGGTCATGTTGTTTGCCTCTGTGCTGGTAGGCGCATCTTTTCGTAGCGCAGGAATGGGGCTGCTGGCTCTGGTGCTGCTTTGGTTGGCGACGCGCGACTACTGGCTACCCGTGCGCTATTATGTGAACGAGAAGGGCGCAGGAGTGCGTTATCTTGGAGCCGCGTTCGACATCACGTGGGAGCGCGTGAAATATGTCACGGTGACGCCTGAGGGCGTCAAGCTCAGTCCGTTGCCACCCCGTTCGCGCCTGGAGCCGTTTCGGGGCGTAACCCTGCGTTTTGCCGATAATCGTGAGCAGGTGTTGGAGGCGATTGCGTTTTGGAGAGAACCGGACGCTGGCAAGAGGACGAACTGAGCGACGAGGAGCGCGACGCTATTCTGGAGCGCATCGCACAGGGGGTTGTACGTCGCGGGATGGCGGCGCCGGCGGTGCTGTTTCTGGAGCTGAATAAACCCCTTTCGTTCGTCGCCAGCCAGTCGCTGATTGTGCTCACGCCGTTTCTGGCGCCCTTTGTGGGGATAGATAACGTGCATCGCTACAGCCGACTGCTGGAGAAACGGGAGAACGTGGAACGGCTGATTGAGCGCATTGAACAGTTAGAACACGAAAGACAGGAGCCATCCGGTCATGCAACACGCCTTTGAGAAAATCTGGCCTGTGCTCATTGTGGAAGTGGTGACTTCGGTTGTCATTGTGTGGCGCATCCTGTCGGCTCAGCGAGGCAAAGAGCTGTTTATCCGGCGTATCCCGGGTCTAAACGCCATCGATGAAGCGATTGGGCGTGCAACTGAAATGGGGCGCCCCGTGCTGATGGTGCCCGGAATCGGTGGTTTCAGTATCATCGCCCTGCAGGCGCTGAGCATCTTCAGCTATATCGCCCGTTCAACAGCGAAGTTCGGTAACCGTATCCTGATGCCGGTGGCTGACCCCACAGTATACACCGTCGCCGAAGAGATTATCCGCGATGCCTACCAGGCGGAAGGACACCCTGAGCGGTTTGACCCAGACTCTATTCGCTTCCTGTCCGACCGTCAGTTTGCCTTCGCTTCGGGCGTGGCGGGGCTGATTCAGCGTGAGAAAATCGCTAGCTCCTTCATGTTCGGCGAGTTCTTCGCCGAGTCGCTCATCTTCGCCGAGACGGGCAATATGACAGGGGCGATACAGGTTGCTGGCACTACACAAACAACCCAGATTCCGTTCTTCATCGCCGCGTGCGACTACACCATCATCGGCGACGAATACTACGCTGCCAGCGCGTACATCTCGCGCGACCCGACGATGCTGGGCAGTCTGGTTGGTCAGGACTTCGGGAAGCTGTTGATTACCATACTGTTCGTGGTGGGTACTGTTGCCGCCACTGTTGCTGCTTTGAATGTGCCTACTCTGGGTGAGGCAGGTAAATGGTTTGTAGACCTGTTTACTATTCGTTAGGCTAGGGGGGAACAATGCTGGAGCCGATTGTCCGTTTCTTCGCGCCCAAGCCGTTGAACGTGCTACCGTACTATGTCGTGGGCGCTGTGCTCTTCAGTATTCTGGTCATCATTTTGCTGATAAACCTGCCATCGCGCGCGAGAAAACCCCTCATTGCCATTGTGACGTTCCTTGCCGGGCTTTTCTACGCGGCCGAGTTCTTCTTGCCCATTGACCCCAAAACCAACAAGAATTTCCTGACCGACTATCTGGTGCCTGCCAGCAAGTTGGGGAGCCTGCTGGGCGGCATGACGCTTACTCTGGGTATTCTCAGCTTGTTAAGGGTGCACGGTCGCAATATCGCGCGTCTGCGCGCTGGATGGTACAACAGTCTCGCCCTGCTTACCGCGATGGTGGCGATGGTCGTCTTCGGTCTGATAGACAATTACGGCGCTAATGCGACAGCCAAGAAGGTTTTTAATGTGCTATTCGAGGGAATGCTGATTAACATGGACGCCACGATGTTCTCGTTGATTGCGTTCTACATTGTCTCGGCGTCGTATCGCGCGTTTCGCATCCGCTCTATCGAAGCCACCATCCTGATGATTACTGCCTTCCTGGTGATGCTGGGGCAGGTTCCAATAGGGAATGCATTAACCGACTGGCTTCCCAAAGAAGGATGGATTGCCTCGTTGCGGGTGGAGAACATCAAACAGTGGATACTCTCTCAGGTGAACGCAGCAGCGCTGCGTGCTATTGCGTTTGGGCTAGGAGTGGGGGGGTTGGCGATCTCCCTGCGTATCTGGTTAAGCCTCGAACGCGGTGCATACTTTGAGAAGGAGATTTAGACGATGGCAATGACACCGGAAACATCAAAACCGCGTGACTTTTGGGAGCGTCTTCAGGCAATAGACAGGCGCATCCTGTATGTGTTACTGCTCATCGTGATTATCCTGCCTCTGTTCAAACCCATCCGCCTGCCGATGGTCATTATGCCGTCCACGCAAAAGTTGTATCAGGCTATCGAATCCGTTCCGCCGGGCGGTTTCGCTATCGTGAGTGCCACATGGAGCGGCGGCACCCGTGCGGAGAACATGCCCCAGACCGAAGCGATTCTGCGTCACCTCATGAAGCGCAGGCTGCGTGTGGCGGTTTTCTCGTTCGACCAGCAGGGTAGCCAGTTCTCCTACAACATCGCCTCGCGTCTGGCGAAGGAGTACGGCTACGAGTATGGCAAAGATTGGGTGCACTGGGGATACCGTCCGATTGTCGGGGTGGTGCTGAAGTCGCTGGTGCGTGACATCCCAAGTACCTTCGCGACCGACCGCGACGGAAAGCCAACCAAGGATATGCCTGTCATGAAGGGTATTAAGGACATCAAGAATGTGGATGTGATTGTGGAAATCGCTGCCAGTGGTATCTATATGGACTGGATTGGGCTGGTGGTTGGTGCAAACCCAAACCTGAAGTTCGGCTTCTGCCCCACAGCGGTGATGGCTCCGGAAACGTATCCGTACATGGACTCCGGGCAGATAGTGGGCATCATGGAGGGGATGCGCGGCGCGGCGGAGTACGAGAAGCTGGTCAATACCACGGGCCTCGCCACCAAGGGCATGGGAAGTATCTCGCTGGCGCACGTGCTGATTATGGTGCTTATCGTCATCGGCAACCTGGGGTATCTCGCTACTCGGGCAAGAGGGGGTTAACAGGATGGACGCGCTGTGGCAGGATATTCTTTCACGCCCCGGTATATACGCGGGCGCTATTTGCACCATCGGCTTGATGACGCTGATTTACCGCGAAAACGCATTCTACCGCTTCTTCGAACACGTGTTCATCGGGCTGGCAGCAGGTTTCTCGATCGTGGTGCTCATCAAAGAGATTCTGGACCCGTTCCTGTACCAGCCGGTGTTTAAGAAGGGCGAGTGGTACTGGACGTTCGTGTTTATGTTTGGCTTGCTGTTCTACTTCATCCATAGCCGAAAATACAACTGGTTGAGCCGATTACCCATCGGGTTTCTCATGGGTTTCTCGGCTGGGCAGGCATTTCAAGGCTTTGCAAATACCTACTTGCCGCAGCTCGCCAAGTCGTTTCGCCCGCTGTATGTCACGGCGTCTGACGGTTCACTGGATATACCGCAGGCAATCAACAACCTGATCTTCATGATAGTGCTCGTCACCGTCATGAGCTACTTCTTCTTCTCGTTCGAGCAGAAGAGCAAGGCAATCCGCAACTCCGCGCAGTTCGGACGCTGGGTGATGATGGTGGCTTTCGGCGCGATTTTCGGAACAACCATTATGGCGCGTATGGCGCTGCTGTTTGACCGCATGTACTTCATCTTCAGCGACTGGCTGAAACTGGTGCAGTGAGGGAGAGGGGATTGGTGAGAGTTTGCCGATATGTGCAGGAGAGTCTTGCAGTGCTCAGCGCGATACTTGCGGTGTGGGTCACAGGTGCTGCTCATGCCGATACGTACCTTTCCATCGAACTGCCCGTTCGACCGCCGGAGCCGCCTCGCCCCGCGCCAGCGCACAGTAGTCCGCCGCCCAGCACATCGCCCAGACGCACGCAAGCCATCGGGCGACTGGGGGTGACCGTGAACCCGGCTCCTATCTACGCTCTGCGAAGCACCAGCAGCAGACTGTACGCTCGCTGTGAACCCCTCACCTACCTTGCCATCACCCACGAAGCGGGGGCATGGTACGGAGTGCTGATGGCGGACGGCAGTGTGGGCTGGATCCCACGCCAGCATGTGCGATTGCTGGACTATGAGGTGGTGTCAGCCGACCCGGCGACGACGGGCGCACTGGGTGAACGCATCGTGCAAACCGCTTTGCGCTTTCTGGGCATTCCGTACCGCTGGGGAGGCACGTCGTACAACGGGTTGGACTGCTCGGGGTTCGTGCAAAAGGTGTTCGCCTTGAACGGCATCAAACTGCCGCGATTGGGCAGGCATCAGGCGCAGGTAGGCACACCCATTCCCGACCTGTCTCTACTTCAACCGGGTGACCGGCTGTATTTTCGCTCTAGCAGGCAGCCTATCTCACATACGGGCATCTACATCGGTAACGGCTACTTCATCCATGCCGCCAGAGGGCGAGGGCGCGTGGCGATAGACCGCATCACCGACCCCAAATACCTGAAAACGCTCGTTGGCATTCGCCGTTAAGGTGTTCCGTGCAGGTTGTTGACTATTCCCTCTCTGCGGTGCTCGTTCTATTTGTGGTACTTCTTGCTGCTCGCCTGCGCTGGCTGTCTGTATCGGGGGCTGTAGCTGCCTTCGTGGTGGGATGGGTGACTCTTGCTGCGGGGGGCTTGCGGGCGGCGGGCGTGTTGCTCACTTTCTTCGTCACCTCCAGTGCCCTTAGCCGGTGGCGTGCTGAGCGCAAGCGGCGCATGGAAACTCTGACCGCACGGGGAGCACAGCGCGGCGCGGTGCAGGTGTTCGCCAACGGCGGTGTTGCGACACTGTGTGTCGCTCTTTACGGATTGACCGGCGATACGCACTGGTGGTTGGCGTTTGTGGGGGCGTACGCCGCCGCCAATGCCGACACGTGGAGCAGTGAGGTGGGCATGCTATCGCGCATGCCGCCGCGCCATATCCTGACAGGTCGCCTGCTGCGAGCGGGCGATTCGGGTGGTGTCACTCCGGTGGGGTTGCTGGCGGGTTGCGCGGGCAGTGCGGCGGTAGCGGGAGCAGCGTGGCTCGCATATCCCGTGCCGTTACAGCAGGTGCTGGCGATCGCGCTGGGCGGGATAGTGGGGAATCTGCTGGACAGTGTGCTGGGCGGTACACTGCAGGCAAGGTATCGCTGCGTGCGGTGTGGAGAGGTTGTGGAGCGGCGAGAGCATTGCGGGGCTCCCGCACAGCATATCGCCGGCTGGCGATGGATAAACAACGACATGGTCAATCTGCTCTGCACGCTGGCAGGGGGCGCGGTGGGAGCAGGTTTCGCTTATCCGTAAGGCCAGACGATGAATGTTTTTGTGCCGGTGAAGATGCTTACCAGCATCCACAGACTACCCATCGTGCACTCTCCCAGTACCAGCCCCAGGAAAAAGGGCAGTGCACGCTGGTAGGTACGCAATCCGCCTATCTTCATGATGGTTACTTTGCATACCCACGCCACCAGCAGAGAAAACCACAGCACGCTTAGGCTCCAGCTGCTGGAGATAGCATAGCCCACCGGGTGCAGGGGGAAGTTAGCGATGTTCATACGGAAGATGCTCAGCACCGCGGTCACTCCAAAGCCCACCATCATCGCCCAGATGACGTTGCGCTTCTGCAGAGAGGAAACCGACCCCGACAGCAGAGAGGTGATGCGGTCATACGGTTCCCTGCCGAAGATGGTGCTGACGTAAGGGGTATCTGCTTTGGATGCCGCACCCCACTGGTAATGTAGATGCACGTTGACGAAGAAGCCGGTAAGCGTGCCCCAGAACACCGCGAACACTAGCACCCAGAACATCGCCCGCATCGAGGAGCGTGTGCGCTCGGCAGCACGCAGTCCCTCGATATGCGTGGGCATGGGGTGGGCACGGTAGGCACGGTTGAAGCCCTGCATCGGCGCGAACATCACCAGGTCCTGCCGCTTCAGGTTCTCTACCCCAAACAGCAAGGGGATGAGCCGTTGCGGTCCGGAGTCATGCAGGTCGTGTGCGGGCGGACCGAGCTCGGCACGCATTCGGGTCACCGCCAACGAGATGGCAAGATAGATAAGCAGGGAAAGAGCGATTACCCAGCCGCTCATACCGGTTGACAGGAAGAAAAGATAAATGGCGACAAGACTGCCCAGGAATCCCAGCGCCGCCCAGCGATAGGGTAACGCTTCGCCTTTGTCGCTGCCGTCCGAGCCTCTCCATATCGCCGAGAACCCCTGCGCCAGCGCCTTTCTCGCGGTGTAGAGGGTGAAGAGTGCAATGCCCATATACGCACCGAAGGATTGTTCGTTCACGTAGGGGAAGCCGGGTATCTGGTTCCAGCCGTAGTAGGCAGCGATGATGGGTTGCAGTTTCCATACCCAGAAAAAGAACCAGCAGGAGAAGAGCAGGTCGGTAGGCAGTAATACCCCGATGCCCACAATCCAAGGGAAAAACGCCAGCGGCAGCCAGCCAATGGCGTTCCAGGGCGGTGTGGTGATGTACTGCTCCAGCGTCTGCCAGCGTACGTAGGGTTGCGGGATGGAGGGAAACAACCGGTTCAAACCAAACCAGATGTCGTTGATCGCTGCGATGGCGAAGGCAATCCAGAACAGTCGGTTCTGGAACACGGGCACGCGCGGCTGCACCAGCTCCAGTGGCAGTTGTACCAGCGGGTAGGAGAGCCGCTCGCGGTCGGTCCACTGTTTGCGCAATAGCACGTTCAGACAGAACATGCCAAACGCCAGAACGGTAAAGAAACCCGTCCAGATAAGCAGAGGGGGCGTCCAGATGCGCAGGTCGTGCCCATTCCAGAAGTTCGCGTTGCCAATATAGTATTTGTCCACCGCATCGGGGTCGCTGATGAACAGCCATTTCGGGAGATACGGTATCACATCGCTGTCCCAGCGGTTGGCGGGGTTGGCGTACTTGAAGGGGTAGGTCAGGATGGGTGTAATGACCTCAATCAGGTCGTGCGACGCCATCACCGCGGTCATCAGGGTAAAGAAGTAGACGACCATCAATTCCGCCGGCGAGAAACGCCATCTCGGCACGACACGCCCGACCACTGCGTTGACCGCGATCAAACACAGTAGTACGAACAGGATATGCGGAAACAGCGAGATGGTGGTCGGCTGTCCTGCATAACGGATGGCTTCGATAGAGATGTTGAACCACGCAATCAGGGGAGCAAGGATGATGCCAATCACTACAGCGCGAAGAGTAACTCCGCGTTGTGCAGGGGTTGCCTCTTCACGAACTTCTGCTTCTGCACGTGTCCTCTGCCAGATGGTTGTTGCCATGCACCTTTACCTGTGATGGATTTGGTTTGCAAGCCGTGACGGGCTTTAACCCCCGCCCTCCCCGCGAGCGGGGAGGTCAGGTGGGGGTATTTCATACGGCTCGGCAAGAGTCTCGCCCTCCACAAGAATAAAGACCAACGACCAGATTTACCCGCACCACAGTTATAGCAAGCCCTTGGACCTCAAGAAATCGAGGCTGAGCTTTGCGCTCTCCAGCGGCGGGCGTTTGCATACGTCTTGCTCCACCGCCATCCACTGCACGCCGCTTTGCTCTGCTGCCTGGAAGATGGCGTCCCAATCCAGAATACCGTGTCCCACCTCGGCGAAGCTGCCGTCCTCCGCCATATCCTTCAGGTGCAGCAGAGGCACTCGTCCCGCGTATTTGCGGATGTACTCGGCGGGGTCTTCACCACCGTGCTTCACCCAGTAGGTGTCCAGTTCCGCCTGCACCAGTTTGGGGTCGGTGTTCTCGTAGAGGATGTCCAGCCCGTACTTGCCGTCGAACTTCTGGAACTCGAACGAGTGGTTGTGGTAGCAGAAGGTAAACCCCGCCGCGACGACCTTCTCCCCGATAGCGTTCATGCGCTTGGCGACGTTCTTCCAGCCTTCTGCATCCCTGCGCAGCTCCTCGGGCATCCACGGTACCACGATGTACTCCATGCCGAGCCCCCGAGCCAGCTCCAGCACGCTATCCAGCTCCTTTTCCAGCTGTTCGATGCCGAAGTGTCCGCCGAACACCTTCAAGCCCAGGCTATCCAGAAACTGTTTGGCCTCTTGAACGCTCATCCCGCCGGTGCCGGAAAGCTGCACTGCCGGGTACCCCATCTCGGCGATCTTCTGCAGCGTCCCCTTGAAATCACGCGCCATATCGTCACGCACTGTATAGGTCTGTAATGCGATACCGAACTTTCCCATTTGCTTAACCTCCTGCAGTTTGCTTAACTTTTTTTTCGCCGCGCCAGGCGGTTTTCCCTGTATGCTTCCTACTTCAGCGATTTCTCCCGAATGGCAGTCATCGCGCGGCGCACCGCGTCGATAGCGGCAAAGATGGGCTCCACAAGCGCATAGTACACGGGATGTCGCTCGGCATAGAAAATAAGTGGCGCGGTGTCCAGGAAAATGAGCCGGTAGTTTCGGAGCAAGTCACGAACGTTCATTCACTGCTTCCAACCTGTTGAGTGAGGCTTGTCAACGAAGGGTTGATTTTCCAACACTGTCGCGTGTATGCTGTAGAAAGGATATTCTCTGCTGGCTGGAGGTGTTCATGCATCATCTGGTAGACTTGCGCAGTGATACGGTGACTGTGCCTACACCGCAAATGCGTCGTGCGATGGCAAACGCCGAAGTGGGCGATGACGTATACGGGGAAGACCCCACCATCAACCGCCTGCAGGAGCGGGCGGCGGAACTGCTTGGCAAGGAAGCCGCGCTCTTCGTGCCTTCCGGTACCATGGGCAACGAAATCGCTATCAAGGTGCACACGCGCCCCGGCGACGAGGTGCTCATCGATGAGGATTGTCACATCGTCAAGTGGGAGCTGGGGGCGGCGGCGTTCATCAGCAACGTGCAGCTGCACACTCTGCCCAATCAACGGGGTATCGTGCCGGTGGAAGAGTACGCTAAGCGGATTCATCCCGGCGATGACCACGTACCCCCCACCCGCTTGCTCTGTTTGGAAAACACTCACAACGCAGCGGGAGGCGTAGTGTTACCTCTGGAGTACATGCGCGAGGTATGGGCGCTCGCTCAACAGCACAGGGTGGCGGTGCATCTGGACGGCGCACGCATCTTCAACGCGGCGGTCGCACTAGGCATCCCTGCGAGAGAGTTGGCGACGTGCGCCGACTCGGTGATGTTCTGCTTGTCGAAGGGTTTGGCGTGCCCGGTTGGCTCCATGTTGTGCGGTTCACGCGCTTTCATCGAGGAGGCGCGGCGAGTGCGCAAAATACTGGGCGGCGCCATGCGGCAGGCAGGCATTCTGGCAGCGGCAGGGCTGGTCGCGCTGGATACCATGATAGACCGCCTTGCTCAGGACCACGCCCGCGCCCGAAGGTTAGCCGAAGCGGTGGCGAACATGCCCGGCTTCTCGGTGGACATGGAGACCGTGCAGACCAATATGGTATACGTCCAGACCGAGCAACCCGCCCGACGCATCGTGCAGCAGCTGGAGACGCTGGGTGTGTTGTGTCTGGACGTGTTCCCGCATACTATCCGGCTGGTGACTCACAAGGACATAGATGATGAGCACATCACTCACGCCATCGATGCTTTTGCAAAGGTTGCCCAGTGAGCAAGCGGCAGAGACACCACTCGCTCATCCTGTGACGAGCTGTCCTCTCCCTTCAGGCGTTCAACTCCTCTCCATCTCTCGCAAGCGTCTCTCCCAGCTCTGCCCTCTACCGACCGCCCGCCTGTTGCGACAAGAAGTGCTTCGTCAACCACTCGTCCACTTTGCGCAGCACCGCGTCCGGCTGGGGTATGTGCCCACCCTCCAGCCACACTATCTCCTTCGGCTCCTTCGCGGCGGCGAAGAGACGCTCGGTGCACTCTTTGGGCACAATCTGGTCGTCCTTGCCGTTAATCATCAGCAGGGGACGAGGGGAGATGCGCGCTACCCAGTTCACCGGGTCTATTGGTCCCACTATTTCATTGATTTTCTGCGGGTTTTTGAACAGTTCGGGGTTCTTTTCACGCAGTTGCACGGCGGTAGGGTGCTGGCTGTTGCTGAAGAGGTAACCCCAGTCGCCTCCTGCCACAACAAGGATAGGCGCCTGTACGCGCTCATCCACCCCGGCCAGAATACCACCCAGGATGCCGCCCATGCTCAGCCCGATATAACCGATGCGTTTGCCGTCGATCTCCTGGCGGCTCTGCAAAAAATCGATGGCGCGACGCAGGTCAATCACCGTCTGGATGAAGGCATCGCGGTTGCGATAGATGTAGGCGCTGAGAATGTCGCTGTTCGGCTGTTTGCGGTCGCCATGGTACTCAGCGTCGATAGCCAGTGTGGAGATGCCTCGCATCGCGAACGCGGGCGCCAGCATCTGCAGACCGTTCTTGTCGCCGCCGTAGCCGTGCATGATAATCACACAGGGGTAAGGGGGCGTTCCGGTGGTAGGCACGCACCACCAGGCGGGCACACGCTTGTCGTGCACACTATTGTATTGCACGCGATATATCACGTAGCCGGTGCCGCGTTGCTGTTCTTTGACCTCCGCGTTGAGAGGCAGATCTTTGTCGTAAGCATACAGCTGTTCGTACGGCAGCATACGACCAGAATCTGCGTTTTGTGTGCGAGCACACCCGGTAGCCATCAGGAGCAGTGTGAGCATCGTCACGCAGTGAGTCAGCAACTGCCACAATCTGTCAGACTTGCAGTATGGGAGGTTCATTTGCTTGCTCCTTTTCTTTTCGGGAGAGTTCGATACCGGTTCGCTCCATAAACAGGCGCAAGCCTGCGCTCATAAGCACCTTCGCGATCTCCGTTTGATGGAAGGGACGGTCCGGGCGTTCTTTCAATTCGCGCCATACCGCCTTTAACCACACCGCGCTCTTACGGTCGCCCCCGAGCAGTAAGATACTACCACACAGGGGTAGCATAAAGAGCAGAGTGTTGCGCAATCCTTCATTGGGGAACAGCAGTTGCAAAGATTTTTCAAACGCCTCTTCTCTACGCTCCTCTTCCGTTTGCGGTGTAAGCACGATGCGCGTATCGAGTGTCTCCATCACCTGGTGCACCACGCTGCCAAACTCGTTCGGGCGCGGGGCATAAGCCAACAGCAGCATCATCGCCCGGTGTGGTACCTTCACAGGAGAAGGAGTAACCAACGAGCTGACCAGCCATCCTGTCTCGGCATCGGAAATAGAGTCGATGGGATGAGGAACAGCCTCTTCAGGGGGGGCAGGAAGTCTTCCCCAGTAGAACGCTGCGTGGGGGGGCATGCTGATGTGGTCGCGCACATTGCGCTCGCGCGTGGCGTAGGCAACCTGTATTGCCCAGTCCAGCGGCACACGCACGAACGCTTGAGAAAGATAGCCAGAACCTTCCTGCGGGTCCGGCACAAACGGGTGGTCTAGACACTCGCGATATAGTTCGCCTACCGCTTCATCGACCAGCTTGGCGTTGCCCAAATAGCCCTCCGTATCGATATCCAACAGGAAGGCGGCCTTCTGACCGGAGGCATGGCGCATGAAGAAGCGTATATGCACTATTGCGATATAATCCCCTGCTCCATAAGGAGATGCCGCGAAAGCCTCCTCTACTACCCATGCCCGAGAAAGAGCGGAGGGTTCAACCAGGGACTGCTCTTCTCGTTCTTGAGGCAAAGTGACCTGCACACCACGTCGGCGCAGTTCAAACAAAGCCTGTTTCACCGCCCGTCGGAGCGCTCCCGTTACTCCCGCCTTGGCGACCAGGTACGCCAGGATGCCGGCGTACTCGGCTTGAGTGCCCATCCACTGTGCAGCAGCGATCTGCTCTACTGGCGGAAGGGCGAGAATCTGGTTTGCCGCCTCTGCAATGCGCTCATCATGCACATCAGAAATACCCCGTACCGGCTCCAGCAGGCTGATAGTTGCCTCAGATGGTGTGGCGATAGATTCGCTCTTGTGCTTGGGCATTAGTGTTTGCCAGTCCTCCCCTGTCTATTGCTTTCTCATTTTACCCTTGTATAGGGCATTTCCTGCATGCTTTTCGCTTGTCAGTGCTTGCAACGGTGTCACCCCTGCTGATATAATCAGAGCGTACCGCTAGCCGAGGAGGGGAGTAAAGGTGATGCTTCGGCGTACAGGTGTATGGCTCTGGGTTCTGCTTCTGGCGATTGCTGCCTTTGCAGAGGAAGCGGACGACCTGCTTAATGCGGCGGTAAAGCAATATCAGGCAGGCAACGCGACGCAGGCAATAGAAACGCTGGAAGGGGCAAGGCAGAAGTTCCCCGACCATAAAGGGGTGTTGCAGTGGCTGGGCTTCCTGTATCTGCGTGTGGGCAGGGCGGTGGATGCCGTACCGGTGCTGGAACACCTGGTGCAGCTTGCCCCCAACGATGCACAGGCGCATAACAATCTGGGCAACGCCTACCTACATACAGGACAGCCCGACAAAGCGCTTGCCGAATACCGTACCGTGCTGAAGCTCAAGCCTGACTTCGCGGACGCCCATTACAATCTGGCGAATATTCTGATGAAGCAGGGCAAACTGAACGAGGCAATAGTCGCTTTCCAGACAGCTGCACGCCTGAGCCCCCAAGATGCTTACACGTGGAACAACCTCGGGGTAGCACTGATGCAGGCGAACCGCCCTAAAGAGGCGGTGGAGGCGTATCGCAAAGCCACTGCCCTGGAGCCTAGAAATGCACAGATGTGGACGAACCTCGGATTGGCGTTACATGCGATAGGGAACCTGCGTGATGCCGAAGCGGCGTTCGTCAAAGCGCTGGCGATAGACGCCCGATTTTTCTCTGCAGTGCTTGGGTTGGCGCAGACGTACGCCTCACAAGGGCAGGATGCCAAAGCGATTCAGCTCTTTCAGCGCGCTGCGTCCATGCAACCCGATTCGTTCGTGGCGCACTATAATCTGGGCGTGCTGTACGCCCGCGCGAACAACTCCGCCGAGGCAGAAAAGGCATTTCGCCGTGCGCTAGAGCTGCAACCAAACCATCGCGATACGCTGATGGCGCTTGCCTCGCTCTACCAGAAGGACAAACGCCTGCCGGAAGCAGAGAACGCCTATCGTGCGCTGGTGGAAGCGTATCCCAAAGATACTGAAGGATGGTGGCAGCTTGGTGGGGTGTTGGTGTTACAGAACAAGAACGAGGAGGCGGCGCAGGCGTGGGAGAAGCTGCTTGCGCTGGCGCCGCAACACCTTAGGGGGCGTATTGCCCTGGCGAACTTGCTGTATCGTTTGAACCGTGATTCCGAAGCGGAAGAACACTACAAACTGGCGATCAAGCAGGACCCACGCAATGTGGAAGCCCTCAACGGGTTGGGACTGGTGTGCGACCGACAGGGCAGACTGGAGGAGGCGGAGACCTATCTCAAGCAAGCCATCGCCGTCAACCCGAACTACGCTTACGCCCACAACAATCTGGGCGTGGTGTACGAGAAGATGGGTAAAAAGAACGAAGCCATCGAGTGTTACCGGCGAGCGTTGCGCATCAACCCCAACTATACCGATGCACGCAACAACTTGCAGCGCTTTACCAGAAGCACCACCCCGTGAGTCAGATGATGATACGGCGTGTTGGCTTGATAGTGCATACTGATAAGCCCGATGCCCTCCGTTTCACCCGCGAGGCGGTGGAGTGGCTGCAAGAGCGCGGATTGGAGGTGAACATCGAGCCGGACATCGCTCGCGCTCTGGGACTGCCCGAATACCAGTGTGACGAGGCAGCGCTCTGCGAAAGCGACCTGTTCCTCGCGGTGGGCGGTGACGGTACTATCCTGCGTGCCAGCCATCTCGCCGCGCCACGCCAAATCCCCATCCTCGGCGTGCATCTGGGGCGGTTCGGTTTCATTGCGCAGATTAAGCCTCAGGATTTACACACCGCTATCGCGCGGGTACAGGCGGGCAACTACACTGTCGAGAAACGCCTGATGGTACGTGCCGTTGCCTACCGCAACGGCGAGCCGATATGCGACGCGCTTGCGCTCAACGATGTGGTGGTTACCAAGGGCGCGGTGGCACGCATGATCACCCTGCAAACCTTCGTCAACGACACCTTCCTCGCCACCTACTCCGCCGATGGGTTGGTAGTGGCAACACCAACAGGTTCCACCGCCTACTCGCTGTCGGCGGGAGGAGCGATTGTAGACCCTGCCTGCGAAGTGTTATTGTTGACGCCGATATGCGCCCATACGCTCAGCGCACGCCCTCTCATCCTGCCCGCCGAGAAACAGGTGAAGGTGGTGGTGACCGCCGACGACGGCGATTTCCATCTGCAAGCCGATGGCGGGGAGACCGTGCGCCTGCGCTCCGGCGATGCGGTGCACGTGTTCCGTGCTCAGGAACGCACTCATTTGATTGTGTTTGACCCTGACGAGTTCTACACCAAGCTGCGCGACCGCCTGCTTTGGGGAGAGAGGGTCAACGTGTAGCCATGCTGGTGGAGCTTGCCGTTGAACAGATTGCCATCATCGATCGGCTGGACCTGCGCTTCGAGCCGGGCTTGAACGTGCTCACCGGCGAGACGGGCGCGGGCAAGTCCATCCTGATTGATGCGCTCAGTCTCGCGCTGGGCGAGCGAGCAGAAGCGGAGATGTTACGTGCAGGAGCAGAACATGCGCAGGTCACCGCCGTGTTTGATGTATCGCGCTCCCCTCGCCTGCTGGAACGCCTGCAAGAGCTTGGCGTCAATCCAGAGGAGGGTATGCTCTACCTGACGCGCGAGCTGTTCGCAGGCGGTCGTTCACAGGCGAGGATAAACGGGCGTCCTGCGCCCATTGCTACCCTCAAAGCGGTGGGCGACCTGCTGGTGGACCTGCACGGACAGCACCAGCATCAGTCGCTGTTCAACGCTGGCGAGCAAATGCGCTTTCTGGACGAGTGGTGTGGCGAGAAGGTACTGTCGCTGAAGGCGGAACTGGGCGAGTGCGTGCGTGAGATGCGCACCCTGCAACGCGAGCTGAGCAGTTTGCAGGCGGATGCCCGCGAGCGGGCACACCTGTTGGACCTCTACACTTTTCAGAAGCAGGAAATTGAGCAGGCGCACCTGATGCCCGGCGAGGAGGAGGAACTGCTGGCGGAAGAGCGTCGACTCGCGCATGCGGAGAAGCTCTTTGCAACCGCCGAAACTGCCTATGAGCTGCTGGCGGCGGGGGAACCGGCAGCGGTAGACCTGCTGGCACAGGCGGTGCGCGCTCTCGAAGAGATACTGCCTATCGATGCTGACCTGCGACCGCTGGTGGAAAATCTGCAAAACGCCCTGTACGCAGTACAGGACGCTGCTGCCGATCTGCGCGCCTACCGTGACCGCGTGGAGTTCAATCCCGAACGCCTGAATGAGGTACAGGACCGCTTGCATCTCATCCGCACGCTGAAGCGCAAGTATGGCGATACGATAGAGGCGGTGCTGGAGTACCTGCGCGAGGTAACGGAGAAGATGGAGCGTCTGCAGGGCGGTGAAGATCGTGCGGAGGAGCTGGCGGTTGCGCTGAGGCGAACCGAAGAGAAGGCACAGCAGCTGGCGATGGAACTCAGCCGGTTGCGCCGCGAGGGGGCGCGCCGCTTCGAGCAGGCAGTGGCACAGGAGCTGAGCGAACTGGCGATGCCTCGCGCCCGGTTTGAGGTGAAGCTGACGCCCAAACCGCTGGAAGGCGATGGTGTGGACGCCGTGGAGTTCCTGATCGCACCCAACCCGGGCGAGCCACCGCGCCCACTTTCCAAAATCGCCTCTGGTGGAGAGCTGTCGCGTGTGATGCTGGCTATCAAAAGCGTGCTGGCAGGTGTAGAAGATGTGCCCACTCTGGTTTTTGACGAAATCGACATCGGTATCGGCGGGCGTACAGCAGGCGTCGTGGGCGAGAAGCTGCACTCCCTCAGCTGCCAGCGACAGATACTGTGCATCACGCATCTACCCCAAATTGCCAGCCGGGCGCGACTGCACCTGCTGATTGAAAAGCGCGAGGCGGAGGGGCGTATGGTTACCGCCGTGACCCCTGTGGAAGGCGATGCCCGGGTGCGCGAGATCGCACGAATGCTGGGCGACACGGGCGAAAGCGCACTGCGCCACGCTCGGGAAATGCTGGAGGCGGTGCGTTAACAGCTTGCAACCGCTCCCAAAATGGTGTATACTATGTGGCGGTTGGGGCAGTAGCTCAGCTGGGAGAGCGCTACAATCGCAATGTAGAGGCCGGGGGTTCGAATCCCCCCTGCTCCACCATTTTTTATTGCCCGGCTACGCCTGGGGTGCGTTCCTCGCTAATCGGCTCCGTGTGTATGGCTTCGCAAGATACCGAAACACCCTCTATCGCGTACAGGCTTAACCCCGGCATAACCTCGCCCGGCAGGACTCCCGTCATTCGGCGCAGTCTGGCATCTGCTTGCAGAGCGGTGTTGGCAGCACTGGCGAATACGCTGGACGCAGAACCCCGTCGTGGCTTGAAGTAACGCGGTATCGCCTGAAGGATCGCCTGTTGCGCCTCAGGGATGCTCTTCACCCGCTCGTATGGAAGCAGTAGAACAACAAACACGTATCCCGTGTGGCGAATACGCCAGCGCAAACATCCCTTCGCCCACGGTGGAACCGTGAAGCTTCTGGGCACGGCATCCGGTATGTCTTCCTGCATGACTCGGCGGAACCGCTCATACTTCTCCCGCACCTTCGAGCTGTAATCGTACCATAGCCATCTTGGGAGCGGGTCAGCATTTGGGTCTATCACGTGACGCCCCAGCCAATGGTAGACCTCGTACCCCTGCAAGTCAGGTACCTGCGAGCGTTGCAGTTCACCTGCGGGCGAGCGATGCTCGTATGGCACAATCACCTCGCTCTGCACTGTGGCAGGGCGTAAAGTAGGTGTCCCCCGGAACACTTCGTTGGGCGCTCCGACGGGCATGTGGATGTCGAGCAATGACTGCTTCACATGCGGACAACGGTTCATCCGTAACGGTACGGGTTGAAAACCCGCTTCAATAGCGATGGGTATTTCCTGATCCCACCGTGCGCGATCAATCAGCAGGTGGCACAGCATCTTTCCCGACCTGCCATACACCTCTATCACAAAATACTGGTCACGTAGCGACACGGGTACCGCTCCGAAAATGCGCGCTCCAGCGCGATCGGCAAGTGCCCGTCCTAAAATCTCAGCGTCCTCAAAGCTACGCACAACCGCCTTCTGCAAGCGTTGGCGGGCATCGCGTACGTCCACCACCAGGCGCAACGTATCGGGGTCGGCACACCTGAAGTAGCCCCAGCCCGCAATTTGCGGCGGCCGGTAGCGCTGCACCCTGTGCGATTCAAAGATTGCTATCGAGGCGTGCTCGTTTGGAGCAAAAGCGGCAACATGCACTCCGAAGTGTCCGTAGAAGGCGGGCTCTGTATCGAGAGGAGACTGGAACGCTCCGCGCACGCCAGCCCATACGCGCAGGTCACGGTCAAACCGCAGAGGAACGGGCTGATATTCTTGTGGGAAGGGCGCAGCACGCAGCAGGGGAGCTGTCGCGCAGAACCCGACTATCAGCACAATGAGGCGAGTCATTGTTCACCCCTCCTTAAAGAATGGCTCTCCACTCATGGATTTGGAGGGCGAGGCTCCTGCCAAGCCGTATAGGTGAGAGGCGTTCGGCTCGCCCGGATGTTCGCCCCCCAAATGGACGCCCCTACGCCGCTTGCTCGTGGCGATTCTCGCGGAACAACAGCGCGAAGGCTATCGCCGCGAGAACAGTGATAACCGTCGGCACCAGGAACACACCCGTGTAGTTTGTGACAACCGATTCGGGCGAGATGCGAGAGGAGAAAATCTCCTTGAGCCATCCTGCGAAATAGCCGCCAATGATAAGCCCTACACCCAGCACCGCGAAGTTGATCAGCGCCTGAGCGGAAGAGCGGATGTCCTTCGGTGCCACCATGTCGGTGTAGATAAACGACACGGTGAAGAAGAACACGTAGCAGAAGCCATGCAGCGCCAACGCGGCGATGGATACCCACACCATCCACGGTGCCGTCTGGTACGTTGCCCAGGTGAGAGCGAACACCGCATAGCGAATAGGCCATGCCACAATGCCCAGCAGCATGGTGTTGCGTACTCCCCATTTGGGTAGCGCGTATGGCAGCAGGAAGGTGATAGTGAATATCTCCGCAATCTGCGCCACCGTCATCCATGCGGGCAGGCTCTTCTCCGTTAGCCCGACGACCTGACCTGCCTCTTGCAGGAAGGGGAAAGTCAGCATATAGTACAGGCGCAGCTCGGTGGCGACCACGAAGGCGATGATGAAGAAGGTCAGGTAGTTGCGGTTCTTCAGCAGCACCAGCGCCTCGCGGAACGCCAAGGGGTCTGCCCCCTCTTTAGCAGGCGGTGTGTGGGGCAGAGCAAAGGAAATCAGCCCCATCAGGATCGAGAACGAGCCCGCCAGCACGAACACGTCGATAACTGGCCAGTTTTCGGAGCCAAAGTTCGCACGCAACACACTGAGCAGCCACCCGGCAACAATCCACCCGATAGTGCCCCATACGCGGATAGGACCGAAATCGCGTTGCGGGTCGCGCAGGTGGTGGAACGCAATCGAGTTCGTCAACGCCAGCGTCGGGGCGTACAGTAAAGCATATACCAGCATGAACACCGTCATAGGCACCAGGTCGCGCTGGAAGGCGAGCACGCACATCATGATACCGCCCAGTAACTGGAAAATACCCAGTGCACGTTGGGCGGGCAGCAAGCGGTCTGCTACTTGCCCCGCGGTCACGGGTGCAAGCAGGTTCATGATGGGCAGCGCGGTGTAAATCAGCGCAAGCCCCCAGCCGCTGAATCCTAGTTTGCGCTCGAGGTATCCCGACAGCGGTGGCTCCCACGAGCCCCAGATGGCATACTGCAAGAACATCATAACCGCCAGCAGAGGCTGTGAGAACATCACTTTCAACGCGACGGCAATGGTGCCGCCTTCTCGCTTCTCCTCCTGCATGTGCACAATCCTCCTTCTCACCAGTGATACATGGATACATGCCATCACTTCGCTTTAGGAGCCGGGTTTCCCTGTTATACGCCGACGACGGGGCTATGTCCCTTCATCTCCTCAATCCGCTGATGGTATCGCTCCAGCAGTCCCTGTGCCGCCTCGGGGCTTTCTGCTTCCGCATATAGATGGAACAACGGCTCAGAGGCATCGGGCAAGATTAACGCCCATCGTCCGTTCTGGTACACCTTGATACCGTCGATGAGCTCCACTTTCCCGTCGTCGCGGCACTCTCTGGTCATCATCCGCATCACCATGCCCTTCAACTCCCAAGGGCACTGTACGCTTCGCCGCACGAGGAAGAACGGTGGAATCTGTCTTGCCAAGTCGTGCAGGGTGCCCTTTGCTCGCGAGAGCAGCTCCAGCAGTTTGACGAACGCATACAATGCGTCAAACGAAGGCTGGAACTGGGGAAGAATAAATCCACCCTCACCGTCGCCCGCCATCAATACCGGTTCGCTCTCGGAAGCGGCGATACCCATCAACGTACGCACGTCGGTTTTGGTGCGGATGACCGTTCCGCCGTGCTGTGTAACCAGCGGTTCTATCACGCTGGAGGCGGTAACCGGCACGGCAATCCGTGCTCGTCGGTAAGCGCGTGCCGCCGCCAGCGCATACAGGATGAGCAGACGCTGGTCGGAGAGGATGTTGCCGTGCGCATCCACAATGCGCATCCGCTCGCCGTCGCTTTCGAACAGCACGCCCACATCCGCCCGCAGGCTCTGCACAATCTGCTGGAGGTTGCGCAGGTGCTCCTGAACCTGCTCCTCCGTGTGGGGAGCGCGTTCGGGGTCGGCGTAGGCGTTCAGCGCGATCACCTCGCAGTTCATCTTGCCCAAAATGGTTGGGAAAATGGCCGCCATGCGATGGAACGCGAAGTCCAGCACCACGCGGTAGCGTGCCTCTCCCAGACAGCGCGAGTCCACGTGCTGGAAGAAGTCGGACTGGTACTGTTCAATGGCGCGTGAGGCGAACTCGATTTCCCCCACCTCTTCGATGTCGGTGCGCACGATGTCCTCGCGGAAGAAAACGCTCTCTATCTTGCGTTCCATACTCTTGGAAACGTAGATGCCGTTTTTGTCGAAGAACTCGATCAGCGTGAGGCGCGGGTTGTAAGGGGCGATGCGCACGTTCATCCCCCCTGCCGCGCCGCTGGCGCGAATGTGGTGGCGGGCAATCGGCACAGGCATCGAGCGCAGATCGAACACGTTCACCCCTACCGACAGCAATCCGCTCATCACCGCGTGTTTGATGGCGCGTGAGGATTTGTGCGAATCGCGAGAGAGCAGCACCGCCGCCCCTTTGCGCAGCAACACGCCGTATGCCGCCGCCAGCTTGGTGGCGAATTCAGGGGTGATTTCCACATTCACAATACCCGCTACGCCCAGGTTACGGAACAACGACCCCTGCCACTTCTTACCCCATACCAGGCTCATCGTGACGATGGAGCCGGGCTCGATGAACTTATCAGGCCAGATTTTAAGGTTCGGGCGGATGGTGCTCCCTTCGCCGATACTCACCCGGTCTCCGACGACCGCACCTTCCATGACGTTCACATCGCGCTTGACGGTACTGTGGCTGCCCACGACGGCGGAAGCGATGTGACTGTTGGTACCCACGTACACCGAGTCCCACAGCACGCTGCGCTCCACAACCGCTCCCTCTTCGATGATGGAGTTATCGCCGATAACGCTGTACGGCCCCACTCGGGCGAACCGCTTAATCGTCACGTGCTTGCCGATATAGGCAGGCTGATGTATCTCCGCTTCAGGGCTAATTTGCGCACCCGGCTCAACCCAAATACCCTGTGCGTACTCTATCGCAGGCAGCTGCAAGCGTACCTTGCGTTCCAGAACCTGCTCGTGCGCTTCGCGATACTGCTCGATGGTGCCTACGTCGCACCAGTACTCGTCCGGCGCCATGATATAGCCATACAGGGGTTTGTTGTCGCGTAGCAACTGCGGGAAGATGTCCTGGCTCCAGTCGTAGACCTGACCGGGTTCCATCAGGTCAAATATCTCCGGTTCAATCACGTACATACCCGTGTTCACCGTGTCGGAGAACACGTTGCTCCAGTCGGGCTTTTCGAGAAAACGTTGAATGCGCCCGTCTTCGTCGGTAATGACCACGCCGAACTCACGGGGATTGGGAACGCGCGCCAGCGCAAGAGTGACCGTCGCACCCTTCGACCGGTGATAGCGAACCAGTTTGCCCAGATCAATGTCGGTCAGCGCGTCCCCGGAGACAATAAGGAACGGCTCACCGCGCAGCCTATCCGCCGCCTGGCGCACCGCGCCCGCCGTGCCCAGAGGGGTTTCCTCGATAACATACTCGATATTCACTCCCCAATCTGACCCCGTGCCGAAATATCCGGAAATCTCGTCGGCGAGGTAGTACAGGGTGACCACGATGTCGGTCATGCCGTGCTGTTTGAGCAGCAGGATGATGTGCTCCATGATCGGGCGGTTCATAATCGGCACCAGCGGTTTGGGGCGACGAGATGTCAGAGGGCGCAACCGGGTTCCCTCTCCACCTGCCATCACGACCGCTTTCATCGCTATGCCTCCCTTCCGTTAACGATTTTTATTTCCCCATGTGCTGGGCCTTTACCTGCAGGAACCGCTTGCATGGAAAGAGATATTCAAGGTATAGTCAAGCACAAAGGGGCGCAGGAAATGATTCGACGGGTCATTCTGATTATCATGGACGGCTGCGGTGCAGGTGCCGCGCCGGACGCCGCGCAATACGGCGATTTCGGTGTGAACGAACCGAACACGTTAGCCCATCTGGCAGAAGCGGTTGGCGGTTTGCACCTGCCCAACCTGCAACGGCTGGGGCTGGGAAACATTCTTTCGCTAAAGGGTGTACCACCGGTGTCTCAGCCTCTTGCCGCCTTTGGCAAGATGCAGGAGCGTTCGGCAGGCAAGGATACGGTCACCGGGCACTGGGAGATGATGGGGGTGATCACCGAACAACCTTTCCCTACCTATCCTCAGGGTTTCCCACCGGAAGTTATCGAGCCCTTTGAGCGCGCCATCGGCACGAAGATACTGGGCAACTATCCCGCTTCCGGCACCGAAATCATCAAACAGCTGGGCGAAGAGCACCTGCGCACCGGCTATCCCATTGTGTACACCTCGGCGGATAGCGTCTTCCAAATCGCCGCGCACGAAGAGGTGATCCCACTGGAACGGCTGTACGAGATGTGTCGAATCGCCAGGGAGATTCTGAAGCCGCCGCATCACGTGCAGAGGGTGATTGCGCGTCCCTTTATCGGCAGGGATGCCTCTTCGTTCAGGCGGACGGAGAACCGTCGTGACTTTCCTCTGCCTCCTCCCTATAACCTGATAGACCAGCTTGCCGGGGCAGGGAGAAAGGTTTACGGTATCGGCGTGATTGGCCAGGTATTCGCCGAGCGAGGGTTTGCCCACTCGGTGCGAACAGGTAATAATGCAGAGCACCTGCAAGCCACGCTGGAGGCGATGGAGCAGCCTGCGGATTTTATTTTCGCCAACTTCGAGGACTTCGATATGCTCTACGGGCATCGCAATGACCCACAGGGCTTCGCGAAGGCGCTGGAGGCGTTCGATGCGGGTTTGGAACAGGTACTGCGGCACATGCGCTCCGATGACCTGCTCATCCTCACCGCCGATCACGGCAACGACCCTACCACCCCCAGCACCGACCATTCGCGGGAGGTCGTGCCGCTGCTGTGTTATAGCCCTGCTCTGGAAGGCGGTGTGAATCTGAACACACGCTCCACCTTCGCTGACCTTGCCGCCACGATTGCCGATGTATTCGGTCTGGAGCCGAAGTGGGGCGAGGGGAGCTTTTACGGGTTGATGCGGTAGCTTGCGTCAAGAGGGACGCGTTCCGTCGCGTCCCTCCAAAAGGTTGGGAGCCTGCTACCGCTGCCCTGCAGGCGGTTGCCCTTGCTCCTGTAGCCGACGGCGCAGGCGGGGCTGAGTCTGCGGTTGTATCTCCGCACCTGCGGCGCGCGGGCGAATCTGTGGGCGTGGTAACTCGGCGGATTTCACCAGCTCCAGTGTCTTTGCCGAGAACTGGTACAGCATGTTGCCCCGCACCACGTACACGTACTCGCTGTTCGCTGCTACGGCGACCTGCCCCAGCGCAATCCGCTCACCGATTCCGGGCAACGGCTGCCCCGGGAAGGGCTGTCCTGCAGGCGGTGGCCCCGGTGGCATACCTGGACCGGGCGGTGGAGGCAACGGTTGCCCCGGTTGCATCGCCATCATGTCGTTCGGCGCGGGAGGCACCTCCATCTGCGCCTGAGTGCGCTGCCACAGTACCAGCACGGCGCCCAGAGCAACCACGATGCCCAGTACCCACACCAGTCGATTTTGCCATGCGGTTCGCATCTTTGAACCCCTCCTTGATACTTTGGAGTTTGTCTAATTCATAGACGCGACCGCATGGCGAAAGTTCACACCCGCGCCGCCTTGCGCAACGCCTGGTCCAGGTCGGCGATGATGTCCTCCACATCCTCGATACCGATGGACAGACGGATGAAATCGGGCGTAACCCCGGTTTCCAGCTGCTCCTCCGGCTTCAGCTGCTGGTGCGTGGTGGAGGCAGGATGGATCACCAGCGACTTGGCGTCGCCGATGTTCGCCAGCAGCGAGAACAGCTTCAGCTCGTTGATGAACTGCTTGCCTGCCTCGTAACCGCCCTTGATGCCGAAGCCGATAATGGCGCCGTAGCGACCGCCCTTGTGATACTTCTTCGCCGTTTCGTGCGTGGGGTGCGAGGGCAGACCGGGATAGCTCACCCAGCTCACGCAGGGATGTTCCTCCAGGAAGCGGGCGACCTTCATGGCGTTGTCGCTGTGGCGCTCCATGCGCAGGTGCAGTGTTTCCAGCCCCTGCAGGAACAGGAAGGCGTTGAACGGGCTCATGCACGCACCGATGTCGCGCATCATCTGCAGGCGCGCTTTCAGGATGAAGCTCATGGACTTCAGCGGTTCGGGCAAATCCCACAGCACCAGCCCATGATAGGATGGGTCTGGGGAGGTAAAGTCGGGGAAGTTGCCGTTGCCCCAGTCGAACTTGCCCGAATCGACGATCACGCCGCCGATGGAAGTGCCGTGCCCGCCGATGAACTTGGTAGTGGAGTGCACCACAATATCCGCTCCCCATCTGATGGGCTGTATCAGCGCGGGGGTAGGCATGGTGTTGTCCACCATCAGCGGGATGCCTGCCTCATGGGCGATGTTCGCCACCGCTTCCACGTCCAGCGTATCCAGCTTGGGGTTGCCCACCATCTCGGCATAGATGAGTTTGGTTTTGGGTGTCAACGCCCTGCGGAAGTTGCTGGGGTCCACTGGATCGACGAACCTCACCGTAATGCCCATCTTGGGCAGGGTATGGCGAAACAGGTTGTACGTTCCGCCGTACAGGCTGTTGGCGGAAATCAGCTCGTCGCCCGCTTTGAGGATGGTCAAGATTGCCAGCGTCTCGGCAGCTTGACCCGATGCGGTCGCCAGAGCACCGACCCCGCCCTCCAGCAGCGCCATCCGCTTCTCGAAAACATCCACCGTCGGGTTCATGATGCGGGTGTAGATGTTGCCGAACTCCTCGAGGGCGAACAGGCGCGCCGCATGGTCGGCGTCGGTGAAAAGGTAAGATGTGGTTTGGTAGATGGGCACTGCGCGTGCCAGCGTGGTTGGGTCTGGCTGTTGTCCGCCGTGCACCGCTAAGGTGTCAAAACGCAGTTCTGCTTCGTTCGGTCCAAATGCCATCAAAGAACCTCCTTCTGAATTTGTGATTTATTATATCACTTTAGTCAGGATTAAGCAACAGGTCTACAACGCACGCCACACCATACGTATCGCGCTGACGACTAATAGCACAATCAAGACGTTGCGCAGCACGCGCGAACGCAAGCCTCGGGACAACGCCGCGCCCAGATGCGCCCCAGCCATTACCCCCAGCACGGACGGAGCCGCCAGCGTGGGGTCTACGTAGCCGTGTAGCAGGTAAATGGCTGCGCTCACGCTACCGGTGATGCCGATCATCAACGAGCTGGTGGCCGCTGCCGCTTTCAACGGTACGTTCATCAGCAGGTTCATCACAGGTACCTTAATCAACCCTCCGCCAACCCCCAAAAGGGCAGAAATGATACCTGCCAGCAGGCTGAAAACCCATCCGACCGCCATGCGCGTGGGTGTGTAGCAAACCGTTTTGCCGGTAGCATGGTCTACGTAACATGCGCTTGCGCCGTTGGCATCGTCTACAGCCACTTCTTGTGCGACCGGTTCGGGAGGACGTCTGCTCAGTGTCCATGCGACGTATCCCTGCAACAGTCCAAACAGCAGTGCAAGCCATCGTGGGCTGAGTAACCGAAAGAGCATGCTCCCCAGTAACGCGCCCAGTACAGTCGCGCTTTCCAGCCACATCGCCAACCGGATGTTGGTGTATCGATGGCGCAGGTGTGAGGTGCTGGCGGTAACCGATGTGGCGATAACACCCAGCAGGCTGGTGGCTACCGCCGCTTTTTCCGGCACATGCAGCAGCAACACCAGCGCAGGAACCAGAATAATGCCTCCTCCCAGCCCCAGTAACGCACCCAGAATCCCCGCCAGCACCGACGCGAGGAAGATGGTCAGCATATCCATCTCAGTGCCGGAAGTGGCGCAGCCCGGTGAATACCATAGCCAGGCCGAGCCTGTCCGCCGCCGTAATCACCTCCTGGTCTTTCACCGAGCCGCCGGGCTGGATGATTGCTGTCACGCCGGCGATAGCCGCCGCCTCTACGTTATCTGGGAAGGGGAAGAAAGCATCCGATGCCAGCACCGAGCCTTTGGCTCGCTCGCCTGCCGCCTCGCACGCCAGCCTCACCGACTGCACGCGGTTCATCTGCCCTGCACCCACGCCCACAATCACCCAATCCTTCGCCAGAACAATGGCGTTGGATTTCACGTGTTTGACCACCTTCCATGCGAACAGCAGCTGTTCCAGCTCCTCGTCGGTAGGCTGGCGTTTGGTGACCGCCGTTAGCGCCTCGCGCTTCAAGTCGCGCAGGTCGTAGGTACCGGGTTGCTGTTTCCCCACTACCCGCTGTTGTTGCAGCAGCTGCACATCGCGCGTCTGCACCAGCACACTTCCCGTCAACCCGCGCAGGATGATGCCTTCCTGTGGTGGGGTTAACTCTCCCACTTCCAGCAGGCGCAGGTTCGCCCCCCACCTCTTCTTCTCGGTGAGGATGGGCAGAGCGTCCTCTGCGAACGCCGGCGCAATGAGGCATTCGAAGAAGGTGTTAGGGGCGGTAATCTTCTCGGCGGTCTCGGCATCTACCGGTCGATTCAACGCCATAATGCCCCCGAAGGCGGAAACGGGGTCTGCCATGCGGGCACGCTCCACCGCTTCGGGCAGGGTGTCCGCTACCGCTACACCGCAGGGGTTGGTGTGTTTGATGATGACGCAGGCAGGTCGGTCGGTGGCGAACTCTTTCACCAGCTCCAGCGCGGCGTCGCAGTCCAGCAGGTTGTTGTAGGACAGCTCCTTCCCGTGCAGCTGGCGCGCGGTGGCGATACTGGGTTCGGTGAAGCCCGGCATGCGATAAAACGCCGCCTGCTGATGGGGGTTCTCGCCGTAGCGCAGTTCCTGCGCCTTGCGCAAGGCGACGGTAAACTCTTGCGGGAAGAGGGTTTCGGGAGTGAACTGTTGTCGCAGGTACGCGGCGATTTGCGCATCGTAAAAGGCGGTATGCGCGAACGCCTTTGCTGCCAGCCGACGCCGCGTCTCCAGGCTAATTGTGCCTCCGCTTGCCCGCATCTCTTCAACGATAGACTCATAGTCGGCTGGGTCTACCACAATTGCCACGCTCTCATGATTCTTGGCGGCAGCGCGCACCATCGTCGGACCGCCGATGTCGATATTCTCCACCGCTTCATCCAGTGTCACATCAGGACGGGCGACCGTGCTTTCAAAGGGATACAGGTTCACACACACGAGGTCAATCGGCTCGATGCCTGCGGTCTGCAGTGCCTGCAGATGTTCGGGCTTGCGACGGTCGGCGAGGATACCTGCGTGGATGGCAGGGTGCAGGGTCTTTACCCTCCCCTCCATCATCTCGGGGAAGCCAGTGACCTGCTCTACCGGCGTCACGGGAATACCCGCCTCCTGGAGGGTTCGGGCGGTACCGCCTGTGGAGATGATTTGCACACCCATTTCGTCCAGTGCTCTGGCAAAGGACACGATGCCCGTTTTATCGGAGACGCTGAGCAGCGCACGTCGGATGTGGCTCATGACGAAGATGTCCTCCCGCGAAAGTGTTGCTCTTTATTGTAGCCTCAATACAGGGCATGAGTCAACAGGAGGTGAGGAGGAAGTGTGGAACTATCCTGCGCATGATTCTATCACCTTTTCGGCATAGACGAGAGCGTTTTGCATGAGGAGAGACAGGAGACACTACCCACCCTGTGGCGACACGTGCAACGTCTTCTCGTGCGTGTAGGTGACGAAACCGGGCTGTGCGCCACGCGGACGGCGCACGTATTTGCGCAGGGTGACATCTACCGGCACAATCGAAGAGTGTCGCTGCGGGCTGTTGGCGGCGGCGAGTTGCGCGGCAAACTCTATCACCTGTCGGGGAACCGCTTGCGGGTTACCGTTCGTGCGTATTACCACGTGCGCGCCCGTGCCTGCCCGCACATGCAGCCACCAGTCGTTTGGTTGGGCTACGCGCGTTACCAGATAGTCGTTCGCCTCCGCGTTCTCGCCTACCAGCACCTGCCATCCGCCCGGCGCGATGTGGACGCGAATGCGTTTGCCCTCAAACTCTTGCTGAGGGCTTGGCGTCACCTCGCCGGAGACGCCTGCGGTGGGGTTGAACCAGCCGCGCACCACCATCTCCTGCCGCAGAGCGGTCAACTCCGATGGCTCGCGCACCGATTCGAGCCGTTGCAGTGCGTCCTGCACCTGTTGCTCTTCAATCTGCAGGCGATGGCGCATCGCCTGCAGCCGCTCGGCGTTTTGCTCCACATGGCGGGCACGGGCGAAGTATCGCTCGGCGTTCTGCTGAGGGGAGAGCGTGGGGTCTAAGGGGATGGTGAGGGTGGCTTCGTCTGTGCCATAAAGGTCAGGCAGGGTGACCTTCTCCGCGCCTTTGGGAACCTGTGGCAGGAACGCCAGCAAGGTCTCCCCCCAGCGTCGGTACTGGTCTGCTCTGGTGCGTTCCTGCACTCCCTGTTCCAGCTGCTGCAGGGCGTTGTGCCGCGCCTGGAGCACCCGTTGCAGGATGCCTTGCAGGGTGCGTTTCTGCTGTTCCATCTCCGCGCGGGGGATAGCAACCGCATAGTAGTTCTCCAGCGCGACATGGATATTACTGCGCGGGTGCTGATGTTCCTTCGGCACACATGTCAGCGGGATGGGATACGCACCAACGGGACGACGCTCCTCGTCGCGTACCAGCACCGGCTCCCAGTCGCCCCTCTTCGCCGCTTCGAATACCGAGCGGAACGCGCTCCAGAGAACAGCGGCGTCTTCACTCGTACCGAGCCGCTGCGCTCGCGCCACTATCTCGCCTGCCAGAAAACCGCTGATACCCTCGAAGCGGGTGCGCAACCACTCGGCAGGGTCTTGCAGGCGGTTCTGCCTAAACCATGCGATGAACTGCTCTTCGCTCACCGTGCGCGGGTCGGGGCGCTCTTCGGCGGGGGGAGGGGTGTACGGTTTGCCCGGCAGCACCTCGCGCACGCGGCTGATGCGGGAAGAGACCATCTTGGCAGCGTGCAGGATGCGCTCATCGGGGGCGATCAGGATGATGTTGCTGTGCCTGCCCATCAGCTCCGCGCTCAGCAGGTAGGTGTGCCCTTCATGCCCCCTAACTTCCACATCCAGTATGCGGTCAAACCGTCGCTGGGCGATGGTCAGGATGGTGCCGCCTTGCAGGTATTTACGCAGTGCCATGCAGAAGGGCGGCGGCTGAGGCGGGTTAGGCAGGCGGTGCGAGAGCAGAAAAGTGCGTGCCCACTGCGGTGAGCAGCTGAGCAACCAGTATACCTCGCCCACACCGCGCACGTACACGGTCAGCAAGATGTCGTGTTCGGCGGGTTGTGCGATGTGTTGGATCCGTCCGCCCTGCAGAGGTTGTAAAGCGTGCACCACTGCCGCCAGTGTGAGGCTATCGTACGGGACACTGAGCAGCATTTTCTCTCACCACCTCAGCCCCTATTATACATCACTGCCTTCATCTGTTCACACTCCCGGCGTCTGCCACTGGTAAGCAGGCGCACTACGGGTGCGCCGAATGCGCTCTTGCCGGCGGCGTGAATCGCCAGAGCCAGCGCAATCACCAGGTCATCATGTTCGTTACCCTGCGCCTGCAGGCGAATATGACCGCTCGTGGTGCGGCTAGCGGTGAAAGCATGGAGCTCACGCAGCAGGTCCGGGTGAGGGGGTATCGCTACTCGTCCCTGTTCCATCGCCAGCGCGAGAGATTCTATCATCATCCGCTTCGTGGGGGCGGTGAAGACCACCGGCTCCACGCGGGTACCCGCCCGATTGTCGCTGAGACACTGTTGCAGTATCTCCGCCAGCGGGTCGCCAACGCCGGTCGCGTCGCAACATACGGTGCGAACCCGCCATGCGCTCAGCCGTTGCCTCAGGCGGTCTATCTGCACCTGCCACGCAGTGCCGGGCAGACGTTCTACATGCACCACCTGCAGTCGCCCACCGGACTCGCGCAGTATCACCAGCGCGGTGAAGTCGCGATAGCGTCCCCAGTCCAGTCCGGCGACCGCTGGAGCTGGTTCGGGTCTGGCTTCGGACAGGTTGGGCTGGATGCACGCTTCGATGACCGCCTGCGGGAAGACCGCTCCGGCGTCGTCTACAAACTGTGCCTCGTATTCGATGGCAAACTGCCGTTCGGTGAGCAACTGCCGCTGGAGCTGCAGGAAGGTAGGGGAGATACGCGGGTTGCTGGATGTGGGGAAGCGGAAACTGCAACACACTGCGCCCGACTGCCCCCGCTGGTACCAGTGCCAGAAGTGGTTCCTGCCGAAGGGGGTGGAGAGCAACACCAGCTGTCCCTCGGCGTCCGCCAGCATGGGCATCAACACCTGCGGGATGACTTCTTCGGTTAGGTAGGCGGCTTCGTCTACCACGATACGGTGTGCGCTTCTGCCACGCAGGGAGCGCGCCTGTCGATAGGCACTGCGGGCGGTGATTTCGCCCTCGTTGACCCGCGCGCGGGGATAGGGTGTGGTACGAACAAGCACTTTGCCGCCCGTCTGCTCTGCCCACACTTGAAGCAGTTCCAGCGTGCGCTCAAAAAGGATGCGTGCCTGGTCCAGTGTGGGAGCAACGATAACCTGCCGGATGCCCGGCTGTAACAGAGCAAGCGCTGCCGTCTCCACCGCCAGCGATTCGGTTTTGCCCCACCGCCTGCCGCACGCCGCTACCTTCACCGGATGGGTATCCAGCATCCACTCGCGTTGCGCAGAGTGCGGTGTCCAACCCCACCACCGCTGTGCGACCTGTAGAATCTGTTCAGGAGAATACGTCCACATCAGGGAATCACCTCAATCAGTATCTGGGCAGCAGCAAAGGGCGTCAACAGGCATCAGGGCACACGGATGAGCGCGGATACATCTGTGTCTGTCCGTGTTCTCCCCCGAACGCCTTGACAGGGAAACCCATGTGGCGTATACTGTGGGCAATCAGCACACGTTATCGTTTTTCACGATGACCTATCGATGCATCTGGTGCCGTTGCGTTGACACACCGTGCACCTTCACCGCGCGGGAGCGGTTGTTCGGCATGGAGGGTGAGTTCGAATATGCCGAATGCGCTTCGTGCGGTTCCCTGCAAATCCTCTATCCCCCCGATGACCTGTTGCGTTACTATCCTCCCGAATACGATGCCTACAATACCTTGCCCGATATCTACTACAAGGGGCTGTTGGGCGTCATCCGCACATGGCGCGACCGCACCGTCGTAACGGGCAGGGGGCTGCCGGGCAGACTGGTGTTGCTGGTGCATCCCCAGCAAGACCCGCGCGTGCGCAGTATCCGCCTGCTGAACCTTTCGCCCGACGCGCGCGTGCTGGATGTGGGCTGTGGTAGCGGGTTGTTGCTGCTCATTATGCATCAGGTGGGTTTCCGTCATGTGGAGGGCATTGACCCTTATTACCCCTCTGATAAACCCATCGGAGGCAGGGTTCCCGTCTATCGGCGCACCCTCAGGGAACATGTGGAGGCGCAATCCCCTCCTTACGACGTGCTGATGTACCATCATGTGCTGGAGCATGTGCCCGACCCCGAGGGAGAACTCACTCTGGCGAAGCGGTTACTCAAGCCCGGCGGCAGGGTGCTGGTGCGCTTACCGCTGGCAGGCTCCTATCACTGGAAGCGCTACGGCACCGACTGGTTCCAGCTGGACGCCCCGCGTCACCTGAGCATCCCTTCCGTGCAAGGGTTCAAAGCTCTGGCGGAGCGATGCGGATACACGGTGGAGTATACGGGGTTTGACGCCTTGCCTCTGCACCTGCACGCCAGCGAGCTGTATCGCAGAGGCATCCCGGGTAATCAGCATCGTCCTGACATGCACACCCGCGCGCAATGGCGAGAGTTCGCCCGCCTGACCGAGCACCTCAACCGCACGGGGGAGGCGGATTCGGGGGTGTTTGTATTGAGGAGGTGATTAGTTCACTATCGTCTGGCGTACTGGTATCGGCTCGCCGATGTCTATATGGTCTCCAATCGTTTGCACCTGTTTGCCCTCTACCAGTATCCGCACCTTCTCGACGTCCGAGAACTGCGCAAGCGTCCTGCACAAACTTTCTACGATCCACGCTTCAGTGGTGGAACCGCCGGGGAAGTTCTCTATCAGTTCGCGACTGAAATCCACTTCCGCCAACCTATCTTTGACGCTCACCCGCAGCAGGCGCGTGCCCTGGGGGAAGGGGGTATCGCGGGTAATCAACAAATGCTCCAACGCGATACGCAGTGGGTCCTCGCCTTCACCAACAGGTACAGGCTTCGCTTCCCACTCGGTGCGAGTGTCTGCAAAATGCGGCACGTACACCACCACCGACGGTTTGGTGGTCACCCCGGTTGGTTTGGGTGCTAAGTGGGGGCGACGACTGGTGTACCAGTATCCTGCTCCGAACGCCAGTATAGCCAGCAACACCACGACCAGTATCCAGCGCAATGCTCTCATGTTACAGCTGCTCCGGTATCTGCACCGGGGGAACGGTGTGCTTCTCATCCGAGGCGGAGCGAATCTCCACCTCCTGCTGCGCTACCTGAGACTCCTTTTCCCCCTCGATATACGCTTTCAATCCCGCTACGATCGCCTCTGCCACTTTTTGCTGAAACTTCGGGTCCTTTAGCTTCGCGCGGTCTTTATCGTTGTTGATGTACGCCACTTCAATCAGTACCGCAGGCATCTCGCTGCGACGCAGTACCGCAAAGCCCGACTGGTAGATGGCGGTATCGGTCTGTGCGCCGCGGTTGGGCAGTCCCGTTACCACAGCGAGATGTTTCTGTATCGCCTGAGCCAGCGCGCGTCC
The DNA here is from genome assembly GCA_049969495.1 of Armatimonadota bacterium. Taxonomy (GTDB): domain Bacteria; phylum Armatimonadota; class HRBIN16; order HRBIN16; family HRBIN16; genus HRBIN16. Next base: position 3,451 of record JBMFOT010000018.1, on the reverse strand, counting down.
GTCGGGGTCGGAGGCGTGGTAGTAGGTGGTGGTGCCGCTGGCGGAGTTGGGAGTGGGCGTGGAATCGCAGTGGATGCTGATGAAGAAGTCCGCGCGCAGCTCGTTCGCCAGCTTGGGGCGGTCGTACAGGTCTACAGTGCTGTCGTCCTCGCGCGTCATGGTGACGGTGGCTTTCTCCTTCTGCAGTAACGCCTGCACCCTCTGCGCGATGGCGAGGTTGATATCTTTTTCGTACACGACCGAGTCTTTATCCCGTCCTACCGCCCCTTTGGACGTGCCGCCATGCCCCGGGTCAATCACGATATGCTTCTCGGAAAGTTTGCCCTGCGCATTGCGTGGGCGGTTCACCGCCAGCGTAATGACCGGTTGCTGCTTGTCGTACTCTACGCTCAGGCTGGCGGCGCGAGTGGTACGGATAAACAGCGCTGAACGCACGCCCTTTTCGTCTGGAGAGAACTGCACCTCTTCGATGAGCGGATGTTTCACGCTCCAGTCGGCAGGCAGGTCGGTGCCCGGCTTTACCTGAGGCAGCTCCAGCAGGGTGCTGTAGCCCTCTTTGAGCGGGAGCAGACGCACCGGCACCTTTCGGCTGAGCGTCATGCGCAGGCGCGCTCCGTCCTTATCGTGTTCCCATTCCATCCGCACCAGTTCGGCGGGGGGTGGAGGAGGCGTAGCCGGTTTAGTGGACGGTGTCGCGGGGCGCGGCTTCCCGCTTTCCTCTGCGGGCGAGCTTCCCAGCGCGAGCATGGCTTCGTTTCCGCTGGCGGCGGTGGACAGCGCATACCGGGTATTCTCGCGCAAGTCCAGCACCACGCGCACCACTCCCTCCTTGAACTGCGCCCAGCGCAAACGCTCCACGGCGGTAGGAGTATCGCCTTCCGCTTCAAGGGGTTCCTTGGGCAGGGTGCAGGGCGAGATGTCGATCACCACGCGCAACGGCTCGCGCAGGGTGAAGGTATGGAAGGTTACTTTGCTTGAGGTGACAATGTGTAACACGCTTTCATCCCAGCGCAATGCCTGCAGGGTGGGTAGTGGAGCGACAGACTCCGGCGCCTGTGCCAGCGTTCGCACAGCCACGAAGCCAAGAAAAATCGCCGTCACCAGCACGCGCCACGCCGTCGGCACCACGCCACCTCCTTACTTATCCGAGGGATTCTCGCCTCTGGTGCAAACTTCCTCTTTCAGCCATTCGGCGAACTCCTTATTGATTTTCGGCACGTCGAGTTGCGCCATGAAGTTGGTGTAAGTGACGTGCCGGCGCACCTCTTCGGTGACCGCCTCGTACAGCTCGGGCAGCGTTTTGACGATGAGCACCGTTTCGGGTTCCTCCACGATGTCGCCTTTCCAGCGGTAGGCGCAGGTGATGGGGAACCAGTTGGTGCACACTGCCAGACGTTTCTCCAGCAGGGCGCGGGAAACCGTTCGCGCCTCCTCGTCGGTATTGAGCGTGATATACAGGATGACCATCTCTAAGCCTCCGCAAAGAACGGGCTTTTACCTATCGCCATGTATTTACCTGTTGGTATGTTCTGCTCCTGCGCAGGCAGGATGACCGAGCAGCTGTGGTGAACAAAGTGCTGCTCTATATTAGCGAGTAGGAGGGTAGGCGATGGTTCTGAAGGTGCTGCTTCTCTCTTCTCTTGTGCAACCGAGCTTACAGTGGTGGTGCACGCACGCCCTGCACAATGTCTTCCGCGATACCCCTCCGCCTGCCGAGGTGCGCCGCGAGGTGGTGGTATCCGCCGCGCGCAATCAATGGGTGGGGGCGCAGATAGTGGTACGGGCGTCCACCGCCGAGCGGGTAGAAGGCGTGGAGTGCACGTCCCTGCGCAGACAGGAAGGCAGCGGTACTATCCCCGTAAGCGCGTTTCGCTATGCTTTTGTGGAATATCACCGCGTGGGCAAAAACTCCACAGCCACCCCTCAGGAGGAGCTGGTGCGCAAAGCGCCTGCCGATTTCCCCGACGGTTTGCTGGAGGAGACAAGCATTGCATTGCAACCGGAACAGAATCAACCCATCTACGTACAGTGGCGTATTCCTGAGAACGCTCCGGCGGGAGAATATCGCGGAACGGTTACCGTCCGGTTACAAAGCGGGCAGATAGAGGTTCCTGTGCGACTTGCTGTCTACAACTTCACCTTCCCGCAGCGCACACGCCTCAAAGCGACCGTGTGGATGAACGACGGCGAGCTGGCGAAGCAACACGGGGTGGAGTACCTGTCCGAAGGGTTCTGGCAGCTCCTGTCGCGTACGGCCCGCCTGATGCAGCAGTATCATCATCACACGTGGGTTCCGTGGGGAACGAATAAGGCGATACGCGGAGCGGACGGCAAACTGCGCTTCGACTTCAGCGTGCTCGACCGGTGGATACAAACGTTCCTGGATGCCGGTTTTGAGTTCATCGAGCTGCAACATGTCGGCGGGCGCGAACATGGGCAGTGGGAAGACAGGAACTTTGTGGCTTACCCCTTACGCTGCGACAACGAAGCGACCGGACAAACCGAGTGGATTCCGCTGGAGGAATGGCTACCTGCCCTGCAGGAGCACCTGCGTCAGAAGGGCTGGCTGGGGCGTTGCATGATACATGTGGCGGATGAGCCGATAGAGGTGAACGTTGATTCGTGGAAGCAGCTTTCGGAGCGGGTGAAACGCCTTGCGCCCGACCTGCGGCGCGTCGACGCCATCCATGTGCCCAATCTGGAAGGCTATCTGGAGGTATGGGTGCCGCAGCTGAACTATCTGGAGCAGTGGTTCCAGCCGTTCCAGAATGCACAGCAGCGTGGGGCGGAGCTCTGGTTCTACGTTGCCTGGCTTCCGCAGGGGCAATACCCGAACCGGCTGATAGACTACCCGCTCATTAAAACGCGCGTCCTGCACTGGCTCAACCATTGGACGGGCACAACAGGCTTTTTGCACTGGGGCTACAACTTCTGGGGTCAGCCCTTCGACGAGCAGCTGGCTCCGGGTGATAACTGGATTGTGTATCCGGGCAAAGAGGCGCCGCGCAGCAGTCTGCGCTACGAGGCGATGCGCGAGGGCATTGAGGATTACGAGTACCTGTGCCTGTTGGAAGAGGCGGCGGCGCAAGTTGCAAAACGGTTGGGTCTGACCGATTTTGCCCCGAAAGCATGGGCAAAGGACTACACGCGCCTGGTAGCGCCCGGTTTTGCCAACTACACGCGCGACCCCGAAAGGCTGTACAGAGTACGCGATGCGGTGGCGCGGGCGATCGAAGCCTTACAGCATAAAACGCTGCCCCTGCTGGCATGGTGTTCATCGCGGGCGGGCGAACAGGTGGTGATACAGGGAGCCACATTGCCGGGCATACAGGTATCTGTTGGTGATGTTCGAACCAGAGCGAACCGGAGCGGCAGATTTGAGGTACAGGTGACCTCTAAGCACTGCCTGGTCCCTGTAGAAGTGCAGCGTGGCAGAGTACGAAATCGTCTG
>JBMFOT010000017.1:0-53682 GCA_049969495.1 Armatimonadota bacterium | reverse complement strand
ACGGATAATGGTGCCGCGATCTATCATCACTACCCGTTTGCGCATCCGGTCTATCACGTATTTATCGTGACTGGCGACGAGCACGGTTGTGCCGCGAATGTTGATGTGGCTGAGCAGTTGCATAATATCCCAGGAGGTATCGGGGTCGAGGTTGCCCGTTGGCTCGTCCGCCAGCAGCAGAGGCGGGTCGTTGGCAATAGCGCGAGCGATAGCGACCCGCTGCGCCTCGCCGCCCGATAGCTGAGCGGGGAAACTATCGCAACGGCGCAGCAGTCCAACCAGTTCAATCGCGTTGGCGGTGCGCTTGCGAATCTCCTTTCGCGGCAGCCCCAGCACCCGCAGGGCAAACGCCACGTTCTCCCACACCGTCTTGTTGGGCAGGAGCCCGAAGTCCTGAAACACCACCCCCATCATGCGCCGGTAGTAAGGAACCTCGTGCGGGGGGATTTCGGCGACGTTGCGCCCTGCAACAATTACCTTACCGTAAGTGGGTAGCACCTCGCGCGTGATGAGCTTGAGCAAGGTGGACTTTCCTGCCCCCGTCGCCCCCACCAGAAAAACAAACTCCCCCTTCTCCACGCGCAGGTTCACGTTCCTCAGCGCGTGCACGCCGTTGGGATATGTGACCGATGCTTCCTGTATCTCTATCATGGCGTCGCCCTGTTATGGTATGGTTCGCAACAAGGAGGCGGAATCCCTTTCGGCAGGAAGAAGGGGCGCACATGGAGAAAGCGTATACAGCAATCATAGCGAAGGGCAGGTATCGCGTTGAGAGGTGCTATGACAACACTGGTAAAGTCGGTTGCCCTGCTGGCTGTCGCGCTCACCGCGCAGGCGCAGCTGATGGTAGGGCAAGGTGTTTTTACCGACCGCGATGGCGGCACGCACCGCTGGCAGATTACCCCGGCGCACAGTCTGCAATGGGACGGGCAGGTTTACCTGCCTGTCGGGGTGTGGTTTACTCCGCGGTCGTTGCGTGCCGATGCAACGGAAGCGGACCTCCAGCGCGACGAACGCCTTCTGGACGCGCTTGTTCAGGCCGGCATCAGCGACGTGTGCGTGGTTCCTCGCGAGTCTGCAACCAGCGTATCCGTTCAGCACTGGCAGCGCATTGTGGACGCGCTGGAATCGCGCAACCTGCGTTACGGTATCTCTTTGGGGGAGGCAGGGTTGCCTGTCGCGCAGGGGTACGTGGTCGCGCCAGCCTCCAACCGTATCGCCAGCATCGCACAAAGCGGCGTTGTGGTCTTTCGCACGCCTTACGCAGACCATGCTCTCACTTTTATCGTGGACACGCATGATAACAGCATCCTCAGCCATTCTCAGGTGAACGTCGAGCAAGGTGTTGGACGCCTTCCCGTCCAGCTACAGGAGGGTGTGCTGGCGGTGATGGTTGCCTACCCGCATCGCCCGCTGGCGGACGCAGGGGGCTTTGTGCCCGACGTGTGGGAAGGCTACGATGCCTGGCGCGACGGGGTACTGCAAACGCTGGGCAAGGTGCGATTTGGGAAGGGACTTCGGTTCTTTGTGGACCCGCTTGGACGATGGACGCTTCCCTTAGAGGACGATGGCATCGTGCCCTCTTCGGAGATGTTCCGCCTGGGCTTCGAGGCGTTTCTGTCGCGCAAGTACCAGACCCTGGAGAACCTGATGAGCGCATGGGCGCTCTCGGAGCGCAATCTGGAGTCCTTTGCCGATGCTGCTCGCCAGCTTCCGCTCTGGCGTGGGCAGAAAGGTATTCCGCAACTGTTTGACCTCCAGACGGGCAACCTGCGCCGGGTAGAGGCAGCGCGCTGTGCCTACTGGAAGGACATTGCTCAGTATCGGCGCGAGGTGCTGCAAGAGGCGGCGGACCGTATGGCGGCGGTGCTGAAACGACACATCGCCGACGTGCCGGTGTTGCTCAGCTGGCAGAGATTCCATCCGGTGTATGTAAGCACCCAGAACCAGCCGGGTGTAGACGGGTTGCTGGTGGTGGCGAGCGAGCGCGGTGCAAATCTCGCGCTCAAGAGTATGGCTCCCGCCATGGGGCAGGCAACGGAATGCGTGCGCCCTACCTGGTTGTTGACCGCGCTGGCGCACGATGTCAAGCAGGGCTACGCGGATAGCCAGACCCTGCATAGCGAGGCGGAAACCCTTGCTCAGGCGGGTAGCCGCGGGTGGTTCTTCCGCGTAACCGAAAGCACCGCGGATCCTCCAGCGCTTCAGTGGCTGCGCTCCTTCCAGCAATCCGCGCTGGCACGGGCAGAATGGCAACAACCGCCGAAGGTGCTGTTTTTCCCGCAGTCTGCGTCGGGCATCTGTGAGGTCAAACGGCTACCCGGCGAGGTGTGGTGGTTGCCCTCGGTGCGCCCGGGCAGCATTGTCAACGTCGGGCAGAACTATCGCGCCTACCAGATTAGCACGCTGGGCGGGGAGCAATACGTGATGTGGGCGGTGGACCGCGAGCGTCCAACGAGTTTCCGCCTAACCGAGCCGCGCGTGTTCACCGCACAATTGCCCGACGGCACGCCGGTGAAAATCGGCGGCAAGGGGCGTAACTTCTCGGTAAAGCTGCCCACTGTGCCGGTGGTATTTACCAATAGCGGCACGCTGTTTCCGGTGGAGGCTGCGGAGGACGCCATCAACGAGCTGGCGAGGCTGATCAAGCTGGGCGAGTCGCGTCGCATCGATATGGGCACGGCGCGCTTTCGCTGGCAGCAGGCGCGTGATAATCTCAGAGCAGGCCAGGTATATACCGCCTATCTGCTTGCCAGCGAGGCACTGAACGAATCGATTCAGCGTCTGGCACAGTATCTGTGGATGGAAGCGGAGACGGCGGATGAGAGCAACTTCGATGAAATCGTGGAACAGCCCTGGGCAAGCGGGGGCAAAGTGATACGATTGCAAAACTTCAACGACCCGCCTGCACGCGGTTACTTCCTGCGCTATCGCTTTGCCGTGAAGGAGGAGGGAAATTATACCATCTGGGTAGCATGCCGTATGGAGGGCAGCTCGCCTCTGCTGTGGAGCGTCGACGACAATGCCCCACAGCCTGCCGAGAGCAGCGTGCTCGTGGGCGAATACGGAGAAGGTTTTGGATGGATACGCATGGGTACGGTCAGACTGTCGCCGGGCTTCCATATCCTCGAACTGAGAGTGGTCAATCGCGCAGGGGAGGGCACCAAGCCTTACGTGCAGTGGTGTGATGTGGTGCTGCTTACCGCTGAAAATATCATCCCACAGGGAACCGTCAAACCGCCGGTCAGGTAGAGTCTTATGGAAAAGCCGGCCTCTCCCACCATTACCTTCTTTAAAGCGCTGCGCAACGCCACAGGCGACGCCTACGACCGCCTGGGGCTGACTCTGGCGAGCAGTCTGTTGTGGTTTGTGGCGCTGATGGCGGCAGCGATAACGGTCAGTGTGGCAGTCCGTAGTCAGCAGGTGCTGGTGGTTCTGGTGGCGCTTTTTGCCGGTTCGGTGGTGCTGGCTGAGGTGTGGACAGGGTGTGTCTATCTCGCCTACCGCATCGCCACGCGCGACGAACCGTCGTTGCTGTGCTTTGCGGAAGCGTGGCGCGCTCTGGGATGGAAAACGTTATGGCTGGCAGTGATTCAAACCTTCGTCACGCTGGTCATCGTCGCAAACATCGCGTTGTATTTGCAGAGCAGTTTGGTGGTGATGCGGGTGTTCGGGGTGGTTATCCTGTACATTCTGTTGCTGTGGCAGACCGCCGTGCTGTATCAGTATCCGCTGCTGGTAGAGCACGTGTTCGGCGCGTACTCGGCGGAGCAGACGAAAACCGGCTGGCTACGAAGGGTGCTCCGACGCTCTCTGCTGTTGACGATAGGCAACCTGCCTTTCAGCGCAGGGATGTTTGCTATCGTCGCGGCATGGACTGTATTCTGCTTTGTGAGCGTCATCGGCCTCGCGCTGATGTACGCTGGCTTTGTATCGCTGGCGGCGGTACACTGGACTCGCGCCCTGTTGATTAACTACGGAGTGGTTGTGCTACCACCGGAGCCGGAGATTATCCCCGATGAGCAGTTTCGCCTGCCGGAGGAGTAGGGGGTATGCCTGCACAACGTCGCAGAACAGCCAGACAACCACCTTACCTGCATCCAAATAACCACGTGTGGCGTGGTAGTTTACTTCCCGAACCTTAAATCGGCTCCTCCGCCTCCATCTGCGCCACGAAGTAAGCTGGGTTCAGCCGCTCGCCGGTGGCATACTCCAGAGCCTCTTCCCAGGGCAGTGACGCACCGGTAGCGAATACCTTCTGCTTCAGGAACGTGCCCACCTTGGGGCTGGAGACCAGTGCGTGCTTCGGTTCGCCTGCCAGCACCTGGTTGCGCAGCACGTGAACCAGTTGCGATGCCTCCATCTCGCCGAGGATATAGTTCTGGTAGTATACCGGCGCGAGCGCAATATGTACCTTCGCCGCCCAATCGGGGGCATCACGTCCTTCGGGCTTGCGCAGCCACTGGTATTTCTCCACCAGCTGCCACCAGAGGCTGTTCAGGTCGCTATCGGGGTCGGCGTATAAAGCGCGTTCGAAGTGTGTCATCACCAGCACCCAGCGCGTGAAAACGAGGAGCTGCGCCTGCATCTCCTCGACAGCGGGGCGCACCACCAGCTGTGCCTGCTCCTCAGGGATGCCCACATAGCGCTTGAGCCATTCGGCGTTGCGGTGCATCCTGCCGAACAGCATGGCAATGGCTTCCGTGCTGAGCGTGTGCGCCGGCGTACGCAATAGGTAAGGCAGGGAACGGTCAATATAGTAATCGTACACCGCATGTCCCAGCTCGTGCAGCATCGTGCCCATCCACCGCTCGCTGGGGCGCAGGTTGCACAGCACGCGCACGTCGCCCTCGCGGTCGATGTCGATGCAGAAGGCATGCTGGCTCTTGCCCTCCCGTTCGTATAGGTCACTGCGCTCTAGTATCGGCTCCACAGGCAGACCGATGGCAGCGTAGAAGGCACGTGAAATGGCTTCGATGTCTTTGCCTTCGAACAGCGGGTTCAGGTCTACCTCGCCGGGCGGAGGGCTCTGGAAGAAGGGGTCGGTGTAGTGCCAGGGGCGCAGGTCATCTACCGCCACGCCAAACCGTTGCGCCAGGCGGGCATCCAGCTTTTCTTTGTACCGGCGGAACGGCGCGTTGCTCAGCTGGTGTAGTTTCTCCAGCAGAGCAAACAGACGCTGCTCATCCAGCTCCTGCAGTTCCAGCTGCATCGCATAATAATCGCGAAAGCCCATTCGCCTCGCTTCGCGGTTGCGGATGCGCACCAGCTCGCGCACTGCATCTGCCACACGCTCCCCGATTTGCTTGCTGGCTTCCCACGCCTCGCGTCGTTCGTCGCTATCGTTGCTCTTCTGCAGGATTTCGCGCAGGGCGTTGTCGCTCACGCGCTCCCCACGGAAGAGGGCACGGTAGGTGTTGTAGTCTTTCTCTATCTCTTTCTCACGCTGCACGATTTCGTCAATGGTCTTCTCCGACATCTGGTGTCCGCGGTACTCGTCCAGCACCAGTTTATGCTGGCGGCGCAGCAGCGGGTCGGAGATGCTGTCGTTAGGAATGCTTTGCAGCAAACGATACTTGTCCTCTCGGGCGTATATCTTCATCAGCTGCGCCTGCAAAGCCGCGCCTCGCTCGAAAGCCTCCTCGCTACCGGTCACATTCGCCTCCCACCATGCCAGCGCAGCCTCTCTGGCAAGCGGGCGAACCTCCTCCACGTGCTTTTGCAAAAACTGCTCCAAACGCTCTTGCATCGATGCCTCCTGCATACGTAATAGACTCGCCTTCGTGATTTTACCACTTTCGCGTGCTCTGTCCAACCCTTTGCACGAGGCGGTGCTTTCTGGTACATTTATAGCGGTAGATGAGGTGAAGAGATGGCATATCGTGACTTTCAGCATTTTCTAGAGGTTCTGGAGCAGCAGGGCGAGCTCCGGCGTATCTCCTATCCCCTGGACCCTGTGCTGGAGATTACCGAAGTCGCCGACCGCGTGATGAAATCGGGCGGTCCCGCGCTGCTGATAGAGAAACCGAAGGGCTACGATATTCCTGTGGCGATAAACACCTTCGGCTCGCGCAAGCGGATGAGCATGGCTCTGGGCGTGAACGACTTTGAAGAGATTGCCCGTGAAATAGAGGAACTGCTCAAGCCCGAAATCCCCGAACGCCTCATCGAGAAAATCGGCATGTTGCCCAAATTGCTGCGTCTGGCGGATATGCCCCCCAAGAAGCGTGGCGGAGAAGGTCTATGCCAGCAGGTAGTGCTAACGGGCGATGAGGTAGATATTGAGAAACTGCCCCACCTGAAGTGCTGGCCGCTCGATGGCGGTCGTTACATCACCCTGCCGTTGGTGTTCACCCACGACCCCAACACCGGCAAGCGTAACGTGGGCATGTATCGCATTCAGGTGCTGGACAGCAAGACGGTTGCCATGCACTGGCAGATGCATAAGGTGGGTGCGGAGCACTATCGCGTTGCGGAGGAGAAACAACAGCCGATACAGGTGGCGGTTGTGCTGGGAGGCGACCCTGCTCTGACCTACTCGGCTACCGCTCCCCTGCCACCCGGCATCGATGAGATGATGTTCGCAGGCTTCCTGCGTAAGCAGCCGGTGGAACTGGTCAACTGCAAGAGCATCGACGTGTGGGTTCCCGCTAATGCCGAAATCGTGCTCGAAGGGTACATCAATCCGGGCGAGCGCGTGATGGAGGGTCCCTTCGGCGACCACACGGGCTACTACAGCCTGCCCGACCTCTATCCGGTGGTGCACATTACTGCCGTCACACACCGCAAGAACCCTGTCTACCCTGCCACCATCGTCGGACGCCCGCCGATGGAGGACGCCTGGCTGGGCAAAGCCACCGAGCGCATTTTCCTGCCGCTGATTAAGTTGATGGTTCCTGAAATCGTAGACATCAACCTGCCGGTGGAAGCGTGTTTCCACAATCTGGCGATTGTCTCGATCAAGAAGCGATACCCCGGGCACGCTTTCAAGGTGATGAACGCGCTGTGGGGACTGGGGCAGCTGATGTTCACCAAGATTATCATCGTGGTGGACGACGATGTGAACGTGCAGGACATGTACGAGGTGATATGGCGGTTTACGAACAATATCGACCCCGAACGCGACATGCTCATCACGCGCGGTCCGATAGACGTGCTGGACCATGCCTCCAGAATGTTAGGCTATGGCTCCAAAATCGGTTTTGACGCCACCCGCAAGTGGGCATCTGAGGGCTTCACCCGTGAATGGCCCGACGTAATCCAGATGTCGCCCGAGGTCAAACAGCGCATTGACCAGATTTGGCAGCAGCTGGGGCTGGACTAAATGGCAGAAGCAGACCGTGCCCTGTTCTTCTGGATTAACCGGGGCTGGCATCACCCCTGGCTGAACGACCTGTTCGGCGCGTTGACCTGGTTAGGGGTGGGGTGGGTGCAGGTTCTGCTTGCCCTGCTGGTGCTGTGGGCGGCGAGGCGAACCGGTGACAGGCTGTGGGCTTCGCTGTATCGGGGGGCTTTCATCCCGCTTCTGGTGGCGTGGCTGGCTTCGGGGGCGCTGGTTCAGGTGCTGAAGCGAGTGTGGGAGCGCCCTCGTCCGTCCAACCTGCCGGGCGCGCTAGTGGCGGCGGATGAGCGCATTTTCAGCAAGTCCTTTCCGTCTGGGCATTCCTGTACTACTGCCGCGATGGCGATGGTGTTGACGCTGGTCTTCTGGAAGCGGTACCCGGGCGTGGTGTTGGGAGGGTGGGCAGTGACCCTGCTGGTGATGCTATCGCGAGTGTATCGCGGGGTGCACTACCCCTCGGATGTGCTGGCGGGCGCGCTGGTAGGGGCAATGTGTGGCTATCTGGCGGTGTTATGGTGGAGGCGCAGGAGCCCTTCCCGCTGAATACTGCCCGCATTTGTGTTATGATAACACCACTTTCTGCGATATGGAGGCTGAACCAATGCAGAAACATGACATGGTGGCTCCGCCTGACATCGTTCGGCGTGACTTTGCGGAGATGGACGCGGAGGAGACTCTGCGATGCAGCTGGGATGTGGAAGAACTGTTGCTGATGCAGGCGATAGAGGGGCATGCTCATGAGGGGCACGGTGCGTTTCACGGACGCCGCTACCCGAATACGACCATTGACCACATCGCCCGCGCCCTGCGCCGTGACCCGCAAGCCATCCGCGCCGCCCGACAAGCGTTGATTGACGACATCCGACGCTACGCAGAACGGGTGATAGCCGGCGAACGCATCGAGCTGATGGATGAAGAGGGCGTGCCCCTGCTGACCGTCAGCACGCTACGGCATCTGCACGTCGCGCCCGAAGACGTGTTGCGCGGGCTGTTTCTTGGTGGCTTTCGGGATGACCCCGACGTGCGCAAAGAGGTGGAAAAACGTACCGGCTGGACAATTGGCGGAGGCAGAGGCTATCTGGTAAACACAGTGGTCATGGAGCAGATGGGATTGGACGGCTACCGACTGGCAAAGGAGGCACACGAACACGAACTGGACGAGTTCCGCAAGAAGGGGCTGATTGTGGGTGCGGAACACGCACACGCCCCGCACGTGCACTACATGTATATCCGCCATCGCGTGGGACCCGGTGCTTCCGATGACGCGGCGATGGTGATGGCGGGTAAGGTGTGGAATCTGGGGGTGGCGGTAGGCGTCTTTCTGGCGGACGCGGTGGACACGCTGGAGAAGTATGTGCTGGAGTACGGCGATAAAGACCGTGAGATTGCCGAGTATATCCGCCAGAACTTCGAAGAGCTGCGGATGGATTGGGAGGACGTGTACCGCCTGACCTTTCTGGCAGCGGTGCCGATAGAGCGGCGCGACGAAGTGCCCGACAGTAGCCTGCGACATCTCCTGCGCATAGACCGCAAGCACGATCAGTGCGCACTGGAGAGCCATCTGCTGTACATCCAGCAACGCCCCTACGCGCCGATGGTACTGGCGCACGAGGGCATTCCCAACCGCAAATTCTACACTTACGTGGAGGAGCGACTGGCAAAGGCGCATGAGTATGGCTTCTGAACCTCTGCTGCGGGTAAACGGACTGACGGTAGCGTTCGGGCAGGAACCGCCTGTGGTGCGCGAGGTGAGTTTCGAGGTGATGCCCGGTGAAACGGTGGGCATTGTGGGGGAGAGCGGCTCCGGCAAGACGATGACCGCACTATCCATCATGCGCCTGCTCCCACCGGGGGGACGGATTGTTCGCGGTAGCATCCTGTTCGCGGGAACGCCTCTGCATCAATATAGCGAGGCGCAGATGCGGCAGGTGCGCGGCGGCGACATCTCGATGGTTTTTCAGGACCCCTTCACCTGTCTGAACCCCGTCATGCGCATCGGCGAGCAGGTGGCGGAGGCGGCGCGCCTGCACCGTGACCGCGCCGAGGGCGACCCGTACGAGCTTGCCTTGCAGATGCTGCGGGCGGTACATCTGCCCGACCCCGAGCGCATCGCGCGTCGCTATCCGCACGAGCTGTCCGGTGGGCAGAGACAACGGGTGATGATTGCGATGGCGTTTATCTGCCATCCTCGCCTGTTGATTGCGGACGAGCCCAGCACCGCACTGGACGTGACGGTGCAACTGCAGATACTCCACCTCATGCGGGAGATGCAGCAACGGCAGGGCACCGCGGTGTTGCTGATTACGCACGACATCGGCGTGGTGGCGTACACCTGCGATCGGGTGCTGGTGATGCACGAAGGGCAAATCGTGGAATCGGGGAGCGTGTACGAGGTGCTGGAGCGTCCGCGCCATCCTTACACGCAACGGCTGCTGGAGGCGGTAGCGTAGCCATGCAGAGGCTGGTGGAGATGCGCGAGGTGAAGGTACATTTTCCGCTGGGGCGCGGCGAGACGGTGCGCGCGGTGGATGGCGTGAACCTGACGCTGGTGCCCGGAGAAGCGGTTGGTCTGGTGGGCGAGAGCGGTTGTGGCAAAAGCACGCTGGCGAGGGCGTTGCTGAGGCTGATTCCGCTGACGGCAGGCGAGGTGTGGTTTGACGGCAAACCGTTGCACCGCCTGCCCGAACGGGATCTGCGCCCTCTGCGCAGGCAAATGCAAATCGTGTTCCAGGACCCGATGGCGTCGTTGAACCCACGACTGCGCATCGGGCATATTCTCGCCGAGCCGCTGGAGGTGCACGGGCTGGCGCGAGGCAAGCAGGCGTGGCAACAGGCAGGTCGTTTGCTGGAGCGTGTGGGGCTGTCGCCGGAGTATCTGAACCGCTACCCGCATGAGTTCTCCGGCGGTCAGCGCCAGCGTATCTGCATTGCCCGCGCTATCGCCACGCAGCCTCGCCTGCTGGTAGCGGATGAACCCACCTCGGCATTAGACCTCTCTATCCGGGCACAGATACATGCCCTGCTGCGCGACTTACAGCGCGAATTGAACATGGCGATCCTGTTCGTCACACACGATCTACATGCGGTGAGGCAGGTATGCTCACGGGTGCTGGTGATGTATTTGGGCAAAATAGTGGAGAGCGCGCCCGCAAGCAGGCTGTTTACCGCTCCCGCCCACCCCTACACGCACGCTTTGCTGGACGCGGTACTGGAACCGAAACCGTCGCTGGCGCGACGACCGAGGAACCTGCCTGCCGAAGATGTTCCCACCGCGCTTCGCGCCCCTGCGGGCTGTCGTTTTCACACACGTTGTCCGTACGCGCAGGAGCGCTGTCGGGTGGAGGAGCCGGAGCTGAGGACGGTGGGTGAAAGTCACCAGGTTGCCTGCCATTACCCGCTATCCACAGAAGCCGAGCCGTAACATCTCGCAGAGTGTTACTCTCCCCGTATCCAGTCTATCTCCACCACCGTGCCCGGCGCGGAACCGGGGTCCAGACGAATAGCGGTGATCGTTTGCCCATGCCAGAGGGGATGTTCTCCGACAGGAATCACCACCTCGTGCCACTCGCCGTCCAGAGGCAGCTCGAACTGCACAACCTTTGTCTCATCGAAGCCGGGCGAGCTGGCGGTCGTCCAGTAGAACTGCCCTCCACGCCCGCCGCTGCCGCGCAGGCGAATGCGAATGCGTTGAATGGAGCTGCCGTCAAACCAGCATAACGGGCGTATCATGTACGGGTCGCTACCGGTGGAGCGGGTCAACAGCACGCCGTTTCGCAGATGCAGCGGCTCCAAATCGTTAGCGGGTTCCCAACCTTCCGTATCCTCCTCAAACTCGAAGCGCAGGTCGGTAATCGGGTGGGGGAAAGCAGGCAGGTTCGCCTTCTGCACGCCGCGCACCTCTATCGCAACTTCCGCGTCGGTAGCGAGCCATACAATGAGCGCACGGTGCGCCTGCGAGTACCTCCAGCCGTTTTGCCTGCGGGCTTCGGGTGTCAAACGTTCCACCTCAGGCAACGGCTGTGCCAGCAACAAAACCTCTGCCGGACGGGAGACACCGCTTATCAGCACACTGCCACCTTCGCCTTCTGGATGGCGCAGCACCACGCGCAGGGTATCGCCCGTCTCACTCGCCTGCATTTTCACCGCGCGACTGCTGATACGGATACCGCCTGGCAGGCGTACGGTTCTCGGCTCCTCTTCATGCCCCAGGAAATGGTACACGTTCTTCAGTATCAGACGAGGGGCGAAGTCCCATGCCGCGCGCACATCATGGATAGTATGGTAGCTATCGGGCCAGAGGGCGAGGTTCTTGCCGGAGGTGGACTGCTGGTACATGGCGCAGCGCGTGATACCCAACGCGACCTGCTTCCACAGCGGCAGGGCGTTCTTGTCCGCTTCGCACAGCTTCAGCAGGGCGTAGGCATAGCGCAAGCCGTTCCACTGCACGATGTTGCCGAACCAGCTCACGGTGTACAGGCTCGCTCCGAAGACGGGAATGGAACCATAGCGCATCCAGGGCTTTCCGGGTGCGTTCCATACGTACACAAACGGTAGCCCTGCCCTCGCCCAGCGACGCGCCTCCGCCAGCCATCTTCTGTCCCCACTGAACCAGTAACCCTCGATATAGGCGTCTACCGCGTCCGCCGCGGCGAGGATGTCAGGCGTATGCACGGGAACTTCCCACACCTGTGCAGCACGCGGCACGGTGAAGCGACGCATGAACTCCAGCGTTCTTGCCCCGGCACGGTACGCCTCCTCGTTACCGGAAAGACGGGCGTAGCGCAGTATCTCGTAGGCGTTCCGGGCGCAGGTGCCCAGTTCCACCGCATCTGGAGGCCCTAGCTGGTGGTAGTCGTAGCCCTTAAACACCCCCTGGTCGCGGCGATCGGCGTCAAAGCCCCACGAACCATCGGGGTTTTGCGACTGCATCAGATCCAGCGCACGCGCGCGCAGGAAAGAGAGGCTGATCTCTGCATCGCCATATTCAAATTGCATGTCCTCCGCCTGAGGCGTGCCTATGCGCGGCAGTGTTTTGTCCACCAACGCACGCCACTTCGGCGATTCGGGGTGACCCGGCAAAACGGTCAACGCCTTCAGCAGGTCATACACGTAGTCCGCACGAAACGCCGGGCGCGACCATATCGCGGGCCCTCCTTGAAACGGCAGCCAGCCCTGCTCGTCCGATACCCATAGCGAGTCGGTATACGCCTTCATGCTCCACGCTATCTGCTCAAGGTCACTGCCCTGCGGCGCGGGCAGAGGCGGGTCGGGTGAGAAGCGCGCGAACCACGTATCCACCACGCTCAACACATCCTTCGCCTGTGGGTTGACAACCACGAGTGCACTCAGGCGCAGGTGGCCGTCGGGCGTTACGCGGAAGGGCTTCTCGGCGGCCAACCGGTTCTCGCCCAGTCCGGCGGGTACGTTCGGCGCAATCAGCCCTAACCGGTGTGTGGCGGTTCCCTTTAGCCTGTCTGGCACCGCGAACACCGGTTGCGGGAGCTCCTCCCCCTTGCCCCAGCGGTCATGCACGTTCCACAGTAACCCCACTACCGCCGCGGGCGTCTTTATCCCCATCGCAGGGATGGTCACTTTATGCGGGTGAGGAACGAAGCGCATGCGGTCGGGATGGTCTTTAGCGATGTCTAAATCGCTGCTACTCACCTCGTCGGCGGTCAACCACTCCAGGCCGGGCAAGAGCGCCTCTTCCTTTGCATCGGCGGTGCTGCCGTCCCCCACCAGCAGTATCGGTCCCTCGAATGCCAGCACATCGCGAGGCTTATCGGGAACGCAGGCATATTCCATGCGCAAGGTATGAGAATCCACCGGTTGTACGGTGAGCGTAAACGTCCACCGCGCCCCTGCGCGGTCGCGAGCGCTCCCGGTGAATAGTAGTGAGGGCGTTCGTCCATGTCCGTACCGAGGCAGACCATATCGCGGGAACAACCTCTGCACCGAGCCGTCGGGCAACCGCACCACCACACTGCCCAGATGGGGCATCCGCGCCACCACACGATTGCCCACGCGCAGTTCGCCGATGATGCGGTCGGAGCCACGTCGTATCCACAACGCGCCCACCACCGGTTGCGCCGGTCGTTTGAGCGCATCGGTAACAATGAGCGTGCTTCGTGCGTTTTGCGGAAACGTCTCCGGTGCTCGCAACGTGCAATCCACCTGCCACTCGCCCTGCCAACCGGCGCGACACTTCCAGCGTACGACCGCTTTTCCCCCGGGCACGATGGGCGGAACTTCCTGCGCGTTGTCCGAGAGGAAAACAAGAGGAGCACCAGACATGGGAAGCGTACAGCGCAATTCCACCCCTTCAGCGGTGGCGGTACCCCGGTTGCGTACCGTTGCCACAATCTCGGCAGATTCTCCCGGCGCGACGATGGCGGGTTTCATCAACACGCTCTCCAGCTCTACGCTGGGCGCGAGGCGGAAGGTCTCCTCCGTCGTCTCCCTGCCATCGGTAGCAGTAAGGCGCAGGGTAGACGGCTTGAGCACCCCCTGCACCCGCCAGCGATACGTGACCCCGTCGCCCGGCGCGATGGATCGAGCGTCCGGCACGCGCAACGGCTGCACACGCCAGCCGTCGGGAGCGTGAACCGCCACCCGCACAGGTTGAGAAAGAGCGTCGCCTGCGTTGGTGACGGAGAACGTGAACATACCCGCTTTGTCCGGAGCGGATTTATCAGGATAGAAATGCATCTTTTCAAACTGCAGCACCGCCCCGACGCGCTCCACATACTCCATGTCGTCCACAATCAGCACGGCGGGACCGCCCGTCAGGCGCACGCCCACATGTACCCATTTCACCTTCGGGTTGTCGGTGAAGTCGTATACCAGTTTGCCCTGATGCCAGCGACCGTCTCCGGCGTGCTGGTGCGGTATCTGATAGATAGCGCGGGATGAACCGGTGTCCTCAAAGGGGCGTGCGCTCATCGGGATAACCTGGATGCTCACCGACGCGCCCGGCGAGGCAGATACCAGCTTATACCAGAAGAGGATGCCTCCTTTACGCTCGGCAAGCATCTTGCCCTGTTGCCCGCTGTCGGGAGCCCACTCGCGATTCAAACCGATTTCGGGCGGCACATCGCGCCCACTGCCCCGCTCGAAACGCAGGGCAAACTTGCCGGAATGGGCATCGGTGGTCGCGGCAACGGTTTCGCCCAGAAGTTGCCAGTCGACAGGTCGTCCCTGCGCGTCTAAAATCTCGAAGCTGCCATTGGTCACAGGGTTCTGTGCCACACACGCTAGACAGCATAGCCCAAGTAATGTCACCAGAGTGTATCGCCTTCTCATGATATGCTCCTGTCGATCCGCGGCTTTCGTTGGGTATCGTAATAAACTTCCCTGTCGGAGGCTGTGCTCCTTTTTCTGAGAGGTATAATATCGTGTGACCGCGTAAGTGATAATAGCACGCGGACGGGCACGGACGGTTCAGCCGAGAGCTTGTCCTCAGAGGGATACAACAATGGATGTAGATAGTCGTGGCGTCAGTCTGGATATGTTGCGTTTCCGGGACGTACCCACCTTTGAGGTGCGTTTTCTGGAGCCGTCCCAGATTCGACTGTTCCGCACGCCCGGTTCCAGCCAGATT
The DNA here is from genome assembly GCA_049969495.1 of Armatimonadota bacterium. Taxonomy (GTDB): domain Bacteria; phylum Armatimonadota; class HRBIN16; order HRBIN16; family HRBIN16; genus HRBIN16. The sequence continues at coordinate 38,740 of JBMFOT010000017.1, read as the reverse complement.
CGCATGACCATCGAGGGCGAGCGGAGCGTCTTGCGGGTGCATGTGGTGCGCTGTTTTCCCCTCTCCGACCCCAATCACTTTCTCAGCCTGCGCGACGGCATGGACCAGGAGGTCGGTATCCTCAAATCCCTGCACGGTCTGGACGCCGAGTCGCGCCGCATCATCGAGGAGGAACTGGACAGGCGGTACTTCGTGCCGGTGGTGCAGAAGGTATACTCCGTGCGCGAGGAGTACGGCACCATCACCTGGGACGTACAGACCAATCGGGGGCGTCGCGTGTATCAGGTGCGCCACCTGCGCGATAATGTGCAGGAAGTGACCCCCACGCGCCTGATTATCACCGATATGGACGGCAACCGTTTCGAAATCCCCGATACGACCAAACTGGACTCTCGCAGTATGGCGATTATCGCACGTGCGTTATGAGAGGGGTACGGTTCATCTGGGAGGAGATTCTGGACGCCCTGTACCCGCCGCGCTGTGCCGCCTGTGCGCTGGTGGGTTGCGACGGCTGGTGCGACGAGTGCGCCCACAGCATCACCTATGTCACCCCACCCGTCTGTGCTCGATGCGGCACACCGGTTGACCCTGAAGGCTTCTGCTCCTCCTGCCCGGTGCATTCGCTTGTGCCCGAAGCGGTTCGTGCGGTCGCAATCTATGATGGCGTGATACGGGCAGCGATTCACCGCTTCAAGTACCAGAAACGTGCCTCGCTGGCCCCCGCACTGGCACGACTGCTGAACCAGGGCTGGCACAGCCCGTTGACCGAGCCGCTGCACGTGGCGGATGTGGTGGTTCCCATTCCCATTCACCGACAACGTGAACGGGAACGCGGCTTCAACCAGAGCGCGCTGCTTGCCAGAGAGTTCTGCCGAAGCACGGGGCTGTCTTTGTTGCCGGATGTGCTGGAACGCACGGTCTACCGCCAACCTCAGGTCGGGTTGGATGCGGCAGAACGTCGCGAGAACGTGAAAGACGCCTTTCGCGTGGTAGAACCGCAGGCAGTGGCGGGCAAGAGCGTACTGCTCATTGACGACGTGTGGACAACGGGTAGTACGCTGAACGAGGCGGCTTGGGCGCTACTGGCTGCGGGCGCGTCGCAGGTGTTTGCCTACACGGTGGCGCATGAGCCTCTAGATGCGATAGGCGGCGATGTCTAAAATTGCGCATGGAATCGCTTTTCAAGGGTGCCCCACTCTTGCAAAGCCCCCTCCCCTCACGTTATACTGATACTACTGTAACCGTTCGGGAGGGGCTGGCGCGCATGGAGGAAAAGTATCAACCACAACAGATAGAGCCAAAATGGCAAAAACGCTGGCAGGAAGCGCAGCTGTTTCGCGCAGAGGATTTCAGCCCGAAGCCGAAGCTGTACGCCCTGGACTTCTTTCCCTATCCTTCGGGCGATGGGCTATCGGTCGGGCACTGTCGTAACTATATCCCCACCGATGCCTTCTGCCGCTATAAGCACATGAAGGGCTTCAACGTGTTGCACCCGATGGGGTGGGATGCGTTCGGTCTGCCCGCGGAGAACGAAGCCATCCGCAAACGCTCACACCCCAGCAAGACGGTGCCCCGTTATATCGCCAACTACAAGCGGCAGATGAACATGATAGGTATCTCCTACGACTGGAGCCGCGAGATTAACTCCAGCTCGCCGGATTACTATAAGTGGACGCAGTGGTTCTTCCTGCTACTGTACAAGCGCGGACTGGCATACCGCTCCACCGCCCCCGCCAACTGGTGCCCATCCTGCAAGACGGTGCTGGCGAACGAGGAGGTGGAAGGCGGCGCGTGCTGGCGATGCGGGAGCATTGTGGAGAAGCGTGACCTGCCCCAGTGGTTCTTCAAGATTACCGACTACGCAGAGCGGCTGCTGAACGACCTGGAGCTCATCAACTGGCCCGAAGGCATCAAAATGATGCAACGCAACTGGATCGGGCGCAGTGAGGGGGTGGAGTTCGAAATGCAGGTCGCCGCCCCAGATGGCAAGCCCTTGGGCAAATCCTTCAGCGTGTTCACCACGCGCGTGGATACCACTTTCGGCATGTCCTTTGCGGTGCTGGCACCGGAGCATCCGCTGGTACGCGAAATCACCACCCCCGACCGCCGTGAAGAGGTAGAGGCATATATCGCCCGCAGCCAGCGCGAGACCGAGATCGAGCGCCTCTCTACCGAGCGCGTGCGTGACGGCGTGTTCACCGGCGCATACGCCATCAACCCCGTTAACGGACAGCTGGTACCCATTTTCATCGCCGACTACGTGTTGATGGGCTACGGCACAGGCGCGATTATGGCGGTGCCCGCGCATGACGAGCGCGACTTCGACTTCGCCAAACGCTACGGACTGCCCATCCCCGTGGTGATTGCCCCTCCCGGCTGGAACGGCGAACCGCTGGAGCAGGCGTATACCGGCGAAGGCACAATGGTCAACAGCGGCGAGTTCAGCGGACTGCCCAGCGAAGAGGGCAAACAGCGCATCGCCGACTGGATGGAGGCGCGAGGCATCGGTAAACGGCGTGTCAACTACCGCCTGCGTGACTGGCTCATCAGCCGACAGCGATACTGGGGCGCACCGATACCGATTATCCACTGCCCGAAGTGCGGTGAGGTTCCCGTTCCCGACGACCAGCTGCCCGTGCTGTTGCCCGATGTGGAGCATTACGAGCCGACGGGCACGGGCAAATCGCCGCTGGCGAACATCCCAGAGTTTGTGAACACCACCTGTCCGCAGTGCGGCGCACCCGCTGAGCGGGAGACGGACACGATGGGCGGTTTCGCCTGCTCCTCATGGTACTTCCTGCGATTCGCCAGCCCCCACGAGACCGACCGCCCCTTCCACCCCGACGCGGTGCGCTACTGGCTGCCTGTGGATGTATACGTCGGCGGGGCGGAGCACGCGGTGATGCATCTGCTGTACGCCCGCTTCTGGGTGAAGGTGATGTACGACGCGGGGCTGGTGCACTTTGTGGAGCCGTTCCTCACCCTGCGCAATCAGGGCATGGTGCTGGCTCCTGACCCCGATAACCCCGACGTGATGGTGAAGATGTCCAAGTCGAAGGGCAACGTGGTCACGCCCGACTCGGTAGTAGAGAAACACGGGGCGGACACCCTGCGCCTGTACGAGCTGTTCGTCGCCCCCTTCGACCAGGCGATCGAGTGGCGTGAGGAGGGGGTGAGTGGAGCCAACCGCTTCCTGCACCGCGTGTGGCGACTGGTGCTGGATGCCATTCCACACTATCACCACGACTGGAAGCAAAGACTACAGGGAGCGAACCTGAGCGCGGACGAACGCAAACTGCGCCGCAAAACGCACCAGACCATTAAGAAGGTAGGCGAGGATATCGAGGACTTCCGCTTCAACACCGCCGTCGCGGCGGTTATGGAGTGGGTGAACCTGATGTACGACCTGAAGGATGCGCTGATAGCGTCGCCTGCCTTCAGCGAAGCCATCTACTCGCTGATATTAGTGCTGGCGCCGTTTACCCCGCATATCGCCGACGAGCTGTGGGAGCGGCTGGGCTACGAAGGCTTTACCTACAACCAGCCCTACCCCGATTACGACGAGGCGGTTGCCGCAGCGGAAGAGCTGAACATCGTGGTGCAGGTGAACGGCAAGCTGCGCGACGTGCTGGTGGTTCCTGTTGATACGCCACGGGAGCAACTGGAACGGCTCGCGCTCGCCAGCCCGAAGGTGCAACAGTTCACCAACGGCAAGACGGTGAAGAAAGTGATCGTGGTGCCGGGCAAGCTGGTGAACGTGGTGGTAGGATAAGGACGGCGAGAGCACAGGCTGCGCAGCAGCTGCCCGCGAAGGAGATGATGCGGATTCGGACGGTCAGCCGAGGGTAGAGAACATCTGCTGACGCACCCACGCAACGGCACCAAACGCTCGGCAGGAGCCTCGCCCTCCACGGGGCGATGGCAAGAAACAGGCGAACGGATGAGGGGTTACACTTTCACGTACCGCCGGATGTAGCTTCGCTGTCGGTATTCCGCTACCAGCTGGGGGTCTATTGGGTAGTTACCGTATTTGCGTGCTGCTTCCACCATCGCCAGATAGTTTTCGGGCTTGACAGCGGGGTGGATGGAGTTGCTTGACGCCAGGATATGCCCTCCTCCCGGCGAGGCTTTGGCGATGGTCTCCTTCACCGCCTCCTCCACCTCCTCACGTGTGCCTCGCGTCAGCACCACCGAGCAGTCCACATTGCCTATCACCGCGATGCGATCGCCGTAGCGCGCCTTTACCTCGCCGATGTCCATACCCGCCAGCGGCTCAATGGGGTCTATCGCATCGATACCCGCCTCCACCATCCACTCCATGATAGACCAGATGTTGCCGTCGGTATGCTTGATGTAGGGCACGCCCATCTCGTGCGCGGCGTCGATGCTGCGTTTCAGGTAGGGCAGGATGAACTCGCGAAAGTGCGTCGGGCTCATGATTAAACCGTGTGCGGTAGCGTAATCATCACCAGATACCACAGCGTCTGCCCCTTCGCGAATAGCATGGCGCATCAGGTGTATTTTGTAATCGGTCACCATCTCCGCCAGCGCATGAGCCAGCTCGGGGTCATCCAGATAGTCTACCAGCAGGTTTTGCATGCCTCCGCGCAGGTAGTGCGGGAACTCGAAGCCGTCGTGTGTCAGGAAGACGATGGCTTTGCGTCCTTTGAACCGCTTGACCGCCTCGCGCAGGGAGCGCAGTCGGTGCGGAGCGTCGGGGTCAGGTGGGGTGTAGTGCTTGAGGTCCTCACGTGAGTGGATGGGTCCCTCGACGGGGTAGGGGATGCCGAACTCGGTGACACCCCAGATAATGCCCCACTCATCGCGTACGACCTGCTGTGTGCCTTCCACCAGGGTGCGTCCTCGCCAGACAACCTCCGATTGCTGGGCGGAGCCAAGTAGCTGCAACTGCATATCCTCGAAGATGGTGATGCCGTCCAGATGGTCCATCTCGGCGAGGTCTTCCAGCGATTTGGCGCCCACCGCGGAAAGGGTCGGCTCGTTGACGATGAGCTCCCACAGGGGAACCCTGTCGGGTTCCCCACGGCGCAGCAGGGCGGTCATAAATCGCTCGTATCCGGTCATCGCTCTCTCCTCAGCTGCTCATGGTGTATCAGGTCTCCCAGTGGACGACAGGGACGCGGCGCAGGGTGTTCAGCCGGATAGGCGATAGGCAATATCGCCGCCGGTTGTAGCGGCGGCTGCGCACCAACATCGCTTTGCCCTCCTCTACGTGTAGCGTCCGTACTCTTTGCCCGTCTCGTACATTGTCCACAGGTTTTCCAACGGTGTGCCGGGAGCGAGGTTGTTGCCTTCGCGCAGAATGAACTTGCCTCCCTCCATCACACCACTGCGTAAGATGCGAATGGTCTCTTCACGCACCTGCTCCGGCGTGCCGTGATGGAGCAGAGGAACCGCCGGACCACCCAGCAGCTCGACATCAGCACCCAAGTCACGCCGCGCTTTGCCCAGGTCTATCGGAAAGCCGGTGTCGATACTGCGCACGTTCAGCCTGTCTCGCAGGAATACCAGATGCCTCTGCACATCGCCGCACAGGTGGATGCCTACCGGCTGAGAGGGGTCCTCCATCAGCTCCTCCTTCATCCGCTGGTGGAAAGGAAAAACCATCTGCTCATACATGCGGGTACTCAACAGTTCGATACTGTCATCAGCGAATCCCCAGCCGCCGGGCGTTTTCTCGGGTTGCCCCAGGTGACGGCGGTACGCCTTGATGCGCGTGATGATGGCGGTGGTGACGAAGTCCAGTAGCTGCAGGGCGTAATCGGGGTCTTCAATCAGGTCCGCGGCGAACTGGGACGCTCCGCGCAGGTTACAGCATATCGTCATCGGGCCATCCGTGCCCAGACCGGTTGGACTGACCGAGGCGATGGGCTTGCCGTACATCGTCCAGCCTTCCTCCTGCCTGCGCTTCATGTATTCGTAGAACTCCCAGTTGCGCGCCATCAGCCCGCCGGTGAACGGGTCGGGAATACCCCGATCAAACAGCAGGTTCTTGTTGTCGCCCGCCAGGAGCGGCTTGACATCGGGCACCTGGTCGGGAGAGTAGAAGATTTCGCATCCCAGCCACGCGGACTCGTAGACGTTCTGAAAATCCACAGTGACATCCCAGCCTTCTTTGGGCATCCCCATCTCGCCGTCGTGCGGCACGTGGTGACGGACCCAGCGGATGTGCTCAATCTGGCGCTCCAGCATCACCTGCGGGTCGCTGAAATAGTGCTCAAAGGTGTATCCCCTCGGGTTGGCTTCCGGTATCCACATGGTAAAGCGCGGGTTAATGCCCCAAACGATAGGCACACGGATGGGTTTGCCTGCCCGATACGCTTCCCAAACCTGCTTGACCTCAGCGTTGTGCGCTTCGAAATCGATATGTCTGGACAAAGTGGTTCCCTCCATCCATTTACAGGGTCAACCGTCAGATCGAAAGGATGCCTCACCGTTGTTAGACCGCAACGTTGAGGATGCGACGGAGCGCATCCCTCCAATCGGCGCAGGCTAATGAACTTTTCTAGCTATTAGATGCCCAGTCTGCGTTTGCCTGCAAGCCTGTGCGGAAAAGGTCACGGGAAGAAAGATGTCGTAAGTGTGAGAGGGAAATCTTTGCGCCTCCCGTAACCTCCGGCGCGGATGGTGCGTCTTATCTGTGCATGATATCCGCATAGCGCGGGAAGCGGGAGAGCGTCGTTGGCAAACGCAGGAGCGATAGCGTTGCCGCACTCATCCGGTACGGTGAACACAGCCGATGCCGACCGTCAGGCGATAGAGCGATTTCTGGCGGGCGATGCCAGTGCGTTCGAGGAACTATACCACCGGTATCAGCTTTATGTGTACAACGTGGTAAACGGCATCGTGCAAAACGCCGATGACGCGCGGGATGTCACGCAGGATGTTTTTCTGCACGTGTATGACTCGCTATCGCGTTTTCGTGGTGGCTCTACGTTCTCTACCTGGCTATATCGGGTAGCGGTGAACGCTGCTATCACCTATGTACGCAAGCAGAGACGCCATCCGCAGATACCGCTGGACGCGCTACGCGAGTTTCGTGCCGACATCGACGCCGAGCCGGAGCAACAGGCAACCCGCGCGGAGACTCAACGGGCAGTGCAAGAAGTGCTCGCCCAGCTCCCCGAACAACAGCGGGCAGTGCTGGTGCTGCGCTATTTTCAAGAGCTATCGCTGGAGGAAATAGCAGAGGTGATGAACTGTTCGGTGGCAGCGGTGAAGGTACGCTTGCACCGCGCCCGCAACAGCTTTCGCCGCCTGTTCGAAAAGCGACACTCCCAAGAGGATGGCGAGACAGGATGAAGTGTGCACTGATTCGCTGGTGGATGGAAGAGTATATCGACGGCACGCTGAAAGGCAAGCGTCTGCAGTGGGTCAGGGAACACCTGCAGGGGTGCCGCGCGTGTGCGCAGGAGCTGGAGTGGCGTCGCTCGCTGCATGAGGCGATGAAACCGGAACCGCTGCCTGCACCACCGCAGGATATGTGGCAGGATTTCCAGCGCAGACTCGCCGAGCGTGCTCAGCCAGCCTGTACACCACGTGTTGGCTGGTGGCAGTTAGGCACAGCGACGGCGGCTGTGGTATGCGTGCTGGCGCTTGGTGTGGTGTGGTGGAGCGGGCGTAACCCCGCCCCGGAGATGGTAAAGCCGGTAGAACCGCCGGGTGGACAGCAGTTCGCCTCCGGCAAGCAGCAGGGAAAACTGCCCGCAGCCGGTGGAGCAGGCTCGCCGGTGTCTCCGTCTCCCTTGCCAACGCGCTCGCCCGTGGTCAAGCCGGTGCATACCGCAAAAGCACCGCCGGTCAGGCGACCTGAGCCACCGCCCCCGCCTGTACGGGTGGCTGTGCGGCCAGTGACGCAGCCGACAGGTGAAACTCAACCACCAGCACCACAAGTGCTCGCCAGCATGGCGTATGCGGAGGTGCGCAACGAGCAGGGCGAGCTGGTCAGCAGAGTGCTTCTGCAGACAATCTACGACCAGAACGGACAACCCAGAGCGGTACACATAGAGTACGACACCCCAGCAGTAGTGGAGGTAGAGCGCAATGATCAACCGATGGATAGTTCTGATACTCACAGCGATACTCGCGGTTCCGCTGACAGCCCAACCCCGACAGCCGGTACCCGTCCGGGCTTATCAGATTGAAGCGGTCAATCGCGACGTGCGCGAGGTACTGGATGACCTGTTCCAGAAAGCAGGCAAGCAGTACGTTATCGAGCCGGGTGTGCAGGGAAATGTCTCCTTGCGCATCGCAACCGACTCGTTTGAAGAAGCGTTAAACCGCGTGTTGCAAAGTGCAGGGCTTATTTGCCAGGTAGAGCGGTCTCAGGCTTCGCAGGGACGTCTGGTAGAGACCTACGTTGTCAAGGCGCGTCCGATGGCAATCCCGTTGGCGATGCAGACACCGGTAGATATTCTGTCGCGACCGGTGAACATGGTGGCAAGCACCAAACTGCGCAATGTGCTGACCATGCTCTCCCGGCAAACCGGGGTGCCCATTGTGGCGGCGCGCGAGGTTCCCGATCTGGAAGTGACGAGGCTGGTGTTGAACAATGTGACACTGGGCTATGCACTCAATGTGATTGCGCAAGCGACTCAGACGCAATATCAATTTCAGCCCGACGGTTCGATACTGCTGGTGCCTGCCCCGCAGATACAGGTGAAAACCGCCCCCGGAGCGGCAGGTACGCGGCAGTTCGTGGACCCCACGATACAGCGTACTCTGCCTCTTGCCGGACAGACGCAGAGCGACCTCTCCACTTCTATCGCCAGCAAGCGTGCAGGGACGCAGGCGGCGCCGGTGCTAAAATGCATTTGCGGTGCGGAGCTGCAACCGCACTGGAACTACTGCCCGATGTGCGGCAGGAAGATTCAAAAGGCTCTCCCCACGTTGCCGAGGCGTTAAGCCACCATCCGGTTAGATAGGAGAAATCCGTTGGAACGCCAGCTCCACCGCTTGGTCGGGGGTTTGCGCGACAAACAGCGGAGCGAAGTCACGGGGGGGTAGCTCCCAGGAGCGCAACAGCACCACCGGCTTGCCGGTTTTGAGCGCGAGCGCGATTTCCGAGAGGGTGCCGTAACCACCCGAAATGGCGATGATGGCATCGCTGGCGCAGACGTTGATCCAGTTGCGCCCGTCGCGCAGACCGGTGAATATCGCCACGTCGATGTACGGATTGGGTGGGGTTTCACCGGCGTTCATGCCCGGCATGATGCCGATGGTGAGCCCCCCTGCCTCTTTCGCACCACGCGCAGCGGCTTCCATCACCCCGCCACGCCCGCCGCACAACAGCACTGCACCGCGCTCGGCGATAAGCGCGCCTACCTGTCTTGCCATCTCGTACGTCGGCTCGTCGCACTGAGCCGAACCCATCACCCCAATAATCACCCGATAGGTTCGCTCCACCGGTTTCTCCTCCTTCATACTGGCTGAATGCATAGCGGGTCGTCGTTGTTGGGATTATTCACGCGCGGAGACACTGGATAAGCCTCCATCTCCGCTTCGGGGTACGCTTGCAGCATAGCAAGCAATTGCGCCGGCTCCTTCAGGGAAGTATCCAGCCAGAGCGCCTCGTGTTCCGGCATGAGGATAGCGGGCATGCGATTGTGGATTGACGCAACGAGCGCATTGGGTTCTGTGGTGATAATCGTACAGGTGCGTAGTGGAGAGCCGTCGGGTGATTGCCACTCGTCCCACAGCCCTGCAAAGGCGAATAGCCCGCCGTCGCGCTTGCGGATATACACAGGAACGCGACGACCGCCTTCCTTGCGCCATTCGTAGAAGCCGTCGGCAGGTATCAAGCACCGGCGGCGCGTGAGCGAGTACTTGAACGCCGGTTTTTCCGCCAGCGTTTCGGCGCGAGCGTTAATGAGGCGATTGCCTATCTCGGGGTCTTTCGCCCAGAAGGGAACCAGCCCCCACCGGCAGGCTTCCAATCTGCGCCCACCATCCTGCATGATTACTGCTACCGGCTGCGATGGGGCAATATTGTACCGCGGCGTGAATTCAAAGAGTATGCACTGCACCCCGAAACGTTCTGCCACCGCCTGCGTGGGTTGTGTCAGGGTAAAGCGTCCGCACATGGGTACCACCCTTTCGTGTTTTTCTGTATAGATGATACTCTACAGAGAACAGGCAGTAAAAGGGGGGAAGGGTAATGGATAAAACCGGGGGGCGACTAATGCCGCCCTCCGGGCAGTTGTCTTTGTGGCATAATGGGCAGCGAAACGTCTACCCTTGACCTGGACGAGTGTGCAGGGCGCACTCCCTGCGGATGCTCTCCACAGAGCGGACCGAGAGGGAGGATTGTACGCGTCTTTGGCGTGGTGCAATCCTCCCTCTCATCTTCATCTGCGAGGAATAACAGGGGTAATTGCAGGCTCTGAAGCGGAGCCGATGGTGTATCGGGCATTCAGCACGCGGTCGATCTCGCTCAGCATCTCGTCCAGATGCACGCGCGTCGGGGTATCCAGAGGTCGGTTGCGCACCGCCAGAATCTGTGCCTTGAGGCGACGTAGATGATACCGCGCCAGCATTTTCGCATCGTCCGGCGCCTCCGAATCGGGATTGACCAGCATATCCGCCAGCGTTCTCAGGTACGTTCTCTGCAGGAGCCGGCGCAGTGCGGGCACATTGCTGCCGTTGATGATTTCGGCGTTGACCGCGTTGCTCACCTGTTCGAAGAGCGCGGTCATGCTCAGCGTCTCATCCGGCTTGCGTGCCTTGAACTCGTTGTTCGCAACCTGACTGAGCGTTTGCTCACTGAACAGCCGACGCAGGGTACGTACCTGAATGCCGGAGATGGTATCGCGCACCGGAGCGTCCAGGCGAGGGCGGCTGTTCAGGAAGCTGGCATAGTCCGGGTAGGGGTCTGGAGCCAGCTTCAGGTAGACCTCTTTGGGGAAGTTGAACGCTCTGGGCGAGAAGACGTACTGCGTCAGTAACGCCAGTGCGCGTTTCTGTTCGGCAGCGCTGAGAGGAACGACAGGTGGTTTCTCGTTCGGGTCGCCGCGATGGTTCTGACGCAAGCGCACACCCCCAATGTAGCGCGATACGGCGTTCGCCGCGCGGGCATACATGGAGAGCAGTCCGTTGAAGCTACGAGTCAGCTCGTAGTAGTTCTCGCCGAACTTCACCGCTTTCGCAGGCAGCTGGGGTATCATCCAGCTCACATCCCGGAAGATGGTCGCCCAGTACTCCAACGGGTCCTTGCTGAGGTCAAATCGGGTAATGAACGGGTCGACGTTGTCGGCAAACTCGTCGCCCATATATGCCAGTCCCGGCTCTGTACAACGGCGAGCGATGGAGCGTAGCATGGGCAATTCCGCTTCGGGAGTAGCTGCTCTACTCGGCTTGTAACCGTACTCGATAGCCCAGTAGTCGTATACGCCCAGTCCCTGCGTCCAATACGCCGAGCGTGGCGAGTGTAGCGCGATGATGTTCACCGGCGTGTAGTCCATCACCGAGGCGACCATGCCGAGATGGTTTATTCGGTTAGCATCCGCCAGCTCTTTGGTGGAATGCAGTGTGCTGGCGACGAAGTTATGACGCAGCCCCAGGATGTGCCCCATCTCGTGCGCTACGACCTCGCGGATGTACTGCTTCACGTATTCCGACTCCGAGATACGTGTGGACCTGGGCGTCTGCATCAGCTTCATCGCCGTGGCACCGAACCATGCCTGATACGCTGCCTCTTCCGCCATGTTGCACAGGAAGGGGTTAGCAGGTAGCGGCTCGGGGTCAAACGCGCTCAGAGGGTTCACCATGCGCTTGAACTCGGTGCGGGCGAAGCGGGTCATGTTAGCGTCCACGGTGATGCTGGCGTTGAGTATCTGTCCGGTCAGCGGGTTCGCGCGGAACAAGGCGACCGCATACCCTGAAGAGGGTGAGGTCACCCAGCGGATGACGTTATAGCGCATGTCCGCGTGGTCCCAGTCGGCATCATCGGGCATCTGTTTGACCACGATGGCGTCCTTGATACCGATGCGCTCGAACGCTTTGTTCCACCAAAGAATGCCTTCGCGCACCGCCTCGCGATATTCTGTCGGTATCGCATTGTCCAGCCAGAAAACGATAGGCTCTTTGGGAGGCGAGAGGGGCGCGTTGGGGTCGGCTTTTTCCAAATACCAGCGCAGGATGTAGCGTGTGGTCTGGTCGTCCTTGTCCTGCGTGAAGTCCTGAAAATCGGTCACAAAGTAGCCCACCCGTGGGTCTGCCAGTCGTGGGCGGTAGCCGTTTTCAGGCAGGAAGAAAAGGTTGTAGTTCACCTCCAGAGGCAGGCTGCGGGCATCGGCGAGCGGTGCGCCAGCGCTCATGCCCGGAATGGAGAAAGGCGATGCGCCACCGCCTCCTCCCGCACGCACCAGATGGTAAGCAGTCTGCACCACCAGATTGTTGGGAAAGTTCTTAATGGCGCTGATGACCGTCTTCTCACGGTCGATGGTGTATGCGCCCCCGGCTGCCTGTGCCAGTCGGGTAATCTGTGCGATGTCCGAGCGGAACAGGTCGCTGACATTAATAAGCAGGCTCTTTCGTTCTTCGCTGCGTGCTTCCACGCGGAAAGCCTCTAAGTAGGCATCGGCAAAGGAGCGCTTGACGGCGCGGGCAATGGGCTGTCGTTCATCAGCGCGGAAGCGGATGTTGGGTACAACCATCAGAATCTGCTCATCGCGCTGGACAAACTTGAAGAGGATATCGTCCACGGGGTTGCCTGCAGCGAGGGCGTAACCTCCAGTACCTGTGCTCTGCGTCACTTGCAGCAGCATCAGCCGATTCAGCTGGTCATTGCGGATCTCCATGTAGAGGGTGTCTTTGCCTGCCTCTTTCTTGCGGTAGAGGGTGAATACGCCCTCAATCTTCTCATAGTCCTTCACTATCTCCTCAATGCTCTTCTCCTTCTTTTTAGGAGCTTCGGCTGGTTGCGCAGCCGCTGCCGCCCCGCCGATGGGGCTACCTCCTGTACGCTCCGCACGCAGCGTACCGCTGAAGGTGGGAGCCTGCTCGGAGGGGGCGAAGGGGAAGTTTTCCGCCCGCAAGTTCAGCACTACAATATCCCCAGAGGCGACCTCCACCCATACCTCGCCCTGCAAGCTCATGTTCTTTTCGCGGCCCGTCTCGCGGTAGGTGTAGCGCACTTTCGCAGTGTCCACTCCTTTGGTCTTCTCGAGGGCAAGCAGTTCATACTCGGCTACTGCGCTAGGAGTGCCCTTTTCAGCATCCTCCTTATACTCGCGTGTCCACTTATCGCCGACGCCCACAGGGTTGGGCGAGAACACGATCTGGGTGGATTGCATCAAGCGCATCTGCGCCTTGCGCTCCGCTTCGGTGGGTTCGCGTCCACCTTCCCATCTCACCGAGACCAGCGTACCATCGGGCTTGGTGACGGTAATCGTGCGCCTCTTGCTCGATTCCTCCGAGGCAGGCATCTTCTGACCGTTGACGGTCATCTCTACCTCTTCATCCACCGACTGGCGCGTAATTTCGCCCGAAGCAGAGACATCGAGGATTTCATCCACAGAGGTTTGTTTGATGAGCACCTGGATCTTCTGCCCACCGAACTCGCTGCTGAGGTCGGCTTCCAGACGGTAGGTCATCTTCTGACCTTTCTGCGCCTTATACTGCAGAGTCACTTTGTCCTGAGCGGTGGCTGCGGCGATAACTAGTAGCCACACTGCGGCAAGAACCGCCAACACGAATGGCCGCTTCATACTTCCTTCCTCTCCTTGTTGTGGGATTGCAGTTACGCTATAGATTATGACATATTTATACGCGCGTAGCGTTAGGATAGCGGGTGTTATTGCGAGCCTAGGGAAGCAGGGGTGACCTCGTGCGCATAGCAAGGGATGGCTTTGGGTGCTGGGCGTTCTTGCCAGAACACCAGCGGCTCTGGCAGTGTCTCATCCCCTAGATGTTGTGATAGCAAAATTCGCTCCTAACTAACAAGACAGTAATTGCACTAAAAGAGATTCTATGCTACAATAACCGTAGCAGGGTTTTTCCTGCAAATATTACCTGTTGAAAGTGATCCAACCTTTCAAAAGTGGAGGTGAACTCGTATGAATGCACAACCCGCAACGTTGCAAGACACGCTTCAGAGCATTGTCGCAAACGTTCCCCAGATGCTGGCGGCGATAGCCACGCTGGTCATCGGGTACATTGTGGCGCTGGTGCTGGGTGCCAACGTACAGCGGTTGTTGCGCCGCGCTGGAGCGGACACACGGCTGCGCGGCTGGTTAGGTGACGAAGCGGAAGGAGAAGCAGCACGTTTCTCCACGTGGGCTGGTAAGTTCGTGTACTACGTGGTGATGCTCTTTGTGCTCATCGCGTTCTTCCAGATACTGGGCTTAACCATGCTCACAGCTCCGCTCAACCGTTTTCTGGAACAGGTGTTCGCTTACGCACCTCGCCTTGTGGGAGCGTTGGTGTTGCTTTTCGTTGCGTTGTTGTTAGCACGTATCGCCCGAGCGGTGGTGCAGCGTGCCTTGAACGCTATGCGTATAGATGAGCGTGTCTCGGCGCAACCCTCAGAGGCTGCAAAGCCGGTAAGCCAAAGCGCATCCAACACCGTATACTGGCTGGTGTTAGTGCTGTTCCTGCCTGCGATACTGGGCGCGCTGGGGCTTACAGGGCTCATGGCACCCATCCAGCATATGATAGACAGGGTGCTGGAGGCTCTGCCAAACGTATTGACCGCCACCCTCATCTTGGTAGTGGGACTTTTTGTGGCACGGCTGGTTCGGCGCATTATTGAGAACCTAGTTGCTTCGGTCGGAGCCGACCAGCTGAGCGAGCGCATCGGTCTCGCTACGTTGCTTGGGCGCTACACGCTCTCCACGGTCATTGGCTGGATTGCTTACGTTCTGGTGATGCTCTCTGTCATCACCGGCGCTCTGCAGGTACTGGCATTTGAGGCGCTCACGACGCCTATCCGCAATATGATCGACCGTATCGTCACCGCGCTACCGGCGTTCTTCGGAGCGGTGTTAGTGCTGATTGCGGGCTACGTCATCGGTCGCCTCGTCAGAGGGGTGGTCAGCAGCCTGTTAACCGGCATTCGCTTCGACGGCTTCGTGACAAGCGTGGGCATCCGTCTACCTGAGGGCGCGAAAAGCCCTTCGGAGCAGATGGGACAGCTCGCGCTGATCGTGGTGATGTACTACGCTGTGATGGAGGCGACGAAGATTCTGGGGCTCACTCTGGTCGCCGATGTGTTGCGTAACTTCCTCTCCTATGCGGGACACATTGGCGCAGGACTGGCCATCTTCGTTCTGGGACTGTACCTGGCACAGTTAGCGGCCAGTGCAGTGCGCGCCAGTGGGTTGGGACAGGCTAACCTACTCGCGGGATTGACTCGGGCGGTGGTTCTCATCTTCGTAGGGGCTATTGCTCTGCGTCAGATGGGTATCGCTGACGAAATCGTGACTATCGCCTTCGGCTTGCTGATGGGCGCGGTGGCTGTGGCAGCGGCGCTGGCGTTTGGTCTGGGTGGACGCGAAGTGGCCGCGCGGGAACTGGAGAACTGGCTTTCCCGTCTACGCAGCAGTGACGGACAGGGTGCCACTGGCGAACCCAAATAACCTTGATACTCTACGTCTGCCCTCTTCCCTTCGCGGCGTACAGAGCGCAAAGTGGGGGAGGGCAGCGTGTTTATGCCTTTTCTACCTCAATGAAACAGGTGTGAAACGTGGAGCCACCACCCATGTCTGCCAGCCTGTCGGAAGTGAGTGCGTTCACGTTGCGCCCGCCGGGGCTATCTCGATGCCACCACAAAGAGGGCGACCATGTAGTGCCCGGTTTCACATGCTCTGCGCTGACCATCGCCCGCAGTAGCACTTCTCCTCGTGTGTTATAGGCGCGTACCCAGTCGCCTTGCCGGATGCCCCGTGCCTCTGCGTCCTGCGGATGCATCCAGAGACGCGGTTCTCGCTCGCCCTTTTGCATCCGCTCTAGGTTGGCGAAAGAGGTGTTGAGGAAGTGGTGCGCGGCAGGTGTCATCAGCTTCAGAGGGTAGCGCGTTCGGTCTGCCTCAGGCTCTTCGGCAGGGGTGTACACAGGCAGGGGGTCGTAGCCATCTCGCTTTGCCCGCTCCGAGTATAGCTCTATTTTGCCCGAAGGGGTGCGGAAACGCGGCTCGATATGCAGATAAGGGGCAAACGGGTCGGAGGGTGTTTTGAGCTTGGCGAAGCCGTGTTCCAGTAAGTATTCATAAGTTATCCCCTGCAGATAGGGGTGGTCGCTGTCCAGCGCCTGACGGATAATCTCTTCGGCGGTGTCGTGGAAGCACTGCTCCTGAAAGCCCAGCCGCCGCGCTAGTTCGGAGAGCACGTCCCAGTTCGGGCGGCTCTCGCCGAGGGGCGGTATCGCCGGCTGATTCAGCTGCACGTAGAGGTGACCGTACGCGGTGTGCAGGTCCAGATGCTCCATCTGCGTGGTAGCAGGTAACACGATGTCCGCCAGGCGGGCAGTGTCTGTCCAGAGCTGTTCATGCACGACGATAAACAGGTCTTCGCGCAACATGCCCTGTATCAC
This sequence comes from Armatimonadota bacterium, assembly GCA_049969495.1. Lineage (GTDB taxonomy): Bacteria > Armatimonadota > HRBIN16 > HRBIN16 > HRBIN16 > HRBIN16. Next base: position 22,192 of record JBMFOT010000017.1, on the reverse strand, counting down.
GCGGTTGCTGTTGGGTGCAACCGCAGCCGGGTTGGAGTTGTACACATAGAGCGCCATAATCGGCGGATTGTCTAGTGTCAGCAACGCCTCGCCCAGCTGGTTCATGTTCACGCTACGCGGGTTGCCCTGCAGCAAATCGGGGCGTTTCACCGCTTTCATATTGAGCGGGAAATGGGCGCTGGTGGAGAGCAACAGCCCCCCGCCCAAATCTCGCCATGCGCCGATGATGGCAGGCAGGCAGGTGATGGTGCGAATCATCATGCCTCCGTTGGTGTTGCGGGCAATACCGTAACCCAAACGAATGGCGGACGGACGTTGCGTGGCATAAGTGACAGCGAGACGCTCGATATCCTCGACGGGAACGCCCGTGATCTGAGCCACCCTGTCGGGAGCGTATTCGCTCAGCACCCGTTCGCGAAGCGCTTCCCAGCCGACGGTGTGGTAACGCAGAAACTGCTCGTCATGCAACCCTTCACGGAAGATAACATGCATCATGCCCAGCGCGAGCGCACTGTCCGTTCCGTGCTCGAGGTGAACGTGCCAATCGGCGCATTCGGCGGTACGGGTACGGAAGGGGTCAATCACGATGAGCGTTGCCCCACGCTTTTGCGCTTCTCGCAGGATAGCCATCTGGTGCGTGCAGGTGCTGGCAGGGTTCATCCCCCAGACAATAATCGTTCTGGAGTGAATAAAGCTTTCAGGGTCAATGCCTCCCGACCAACCCATCGTATAGTCGTAGCCTGCCTCGGCAGCGGTGGAACATATCGTGCGCAGCAAACGGCTTGCGCCCAGCCGATTCCACAGCCGTCCATCGCAGGCGGACATGTTCACTACGCCCATTGTGCCCGCGTAGGAGTAAGGCAAGATGGCTTCTGCGCCGTACTTGTCGATAATTTGCTTCCATCGCGCGACGATAGTGTCCAGCGCTTCCTCCCACGAGATGCGCTCAAATTTACCCTCGCCCTTTGCGCCCACGCGCTTAAACGGATAAAGCACGCGGTCAGGGCTATACACACGCTCTTCGTAGTGAGCCACTTTGCAACAGAGGTAGCCGCGTGTGATGGGGTGATGCGGGTTGCCGCGCACGCCCAGCAACTGACCGTCCCGCACCACGGCGAGCATGGCACAGGTGTCCGGACAGTCATGCGGACAAACAGTCTTCACCTCGCGAGCCTCGGGCATGGTCTGATTCTCCAGGCAATTTAGTAACGCTAGTATAGCGCATCCAGTCCGGTGTATGCAAATCGTTGGGGTACGCAAAGGCTATCAAACCAAGAACACTGCCACCTACCAGTGTATTAGTAAAATGTGAGAATGTTTACTATATTATAACTTTCCATTTAATATCTCAGAATTTTTTTCAAAAATTATCCCAAACTACTTGACTCTTTGGGCATAAACATCTATACTTATAGTAACATAGTTCTATAACGCTCTGACATCATTTCCATCCCGTTTCGCAGACGGAAGGGGAACAGCGTGAAAGTCAAGCACGTATGGGTGCGACAGCAGGTGCTGGAGGAAATCCAGCAGGGGCGGTATGGCAACCGCTTGCCGACGAAACAACAGCTCGCCGAGCGGTTTGGCGTGAGCATCGGTACCGTGTCGCGTGCGCTTGAAACGCTCTGCCAAGAAGGATGGCTGGAGTGTAAGCGAGGTGCAGGCATTTACGCCTGCGTTCCTGCTGCGCCGCGCGCCAAACAGGTTGCTTTCGTGGTCAGTTCGCCCGCCGATGTGGTGGAACATACCTATCATGGTCCTCTTTTCCGGGCTCTGTGCGACGTGTGCGCCGAAGCGAGAATGAACCTGATGGTCGCGCCGATCCCTGCGGAGAGGTGGGCAGTCCTACCCGAACGCTATCCTGATACCGCCCTCTATGTGGTAGCCCCTCCGGTGGACAGTTTGGGCGTGCTGACATCCCTCTGGCGAGAGGGCGTTCCGCTGGTAGCGGTTGGGGCATCGTGGCGAGAGCCTGTAGCCTTCCCCACCATAGACAGCGACAATCAGGGCGGTGCACGACGGGGGGTAGAGTACTTGCTGCACCTCGGACACCGGCGCATCGCATACGTTAACGGCTCGGAGAATAGCGCTAACTGTCGTGATCGACTGGCCGGGTATCTGGACGCGCTGCAGGCATGGGGCATTCCGGTGGATAATCGCTGGATAATCCGTCCCGATAATGATACGCACCTTTCGCCGTCCGCGCGAAACGCGCTAACGGACCTTCTGCTGGCGCCGGAGCGGCCGACGGCGATATTTTGCGCGGGGTATTTCCTCGCGCTGGATGTGATGGCATTAGCGGAGCAACTGGGTATCGCCATCCCGCGTCAGCTGAGTATACTAGGCACCGACGATCCGGTATCGGCGCGCCATCTGAACCCGCCGCTCACCACCCTGCGCCAGCCGTTGTATCAGATGGGCAGGCGAGCGGCTGATGTGTTATTGAAAACCCTTTCGCACCGTGCCATCTCGGAAAGCGTGCATGAAAGGCTGCCGGTGGAGTTGGTCACACGCGCCTCGTGCGCACCACCGGAGGAATCAAACAGGTAGCAATCGCCTGCTATAGCAGGCGTTAGCGATAGACACAACAACTCGTTTGAGGAGGTCATTTCAACCATGCGACGCAGCGGTTTCACGCTGATTGAGCTGCTGGTAGTTATCGCGATAATCGCGATACTGGCGGCGATTCTGTTCCCGGTCTTCTCGCAGGCACGCGAGAGCGCACGCAAGACCGCTTGCTTGTCCAACACCAAGCAGATCGGTCTGGCAGTAAACATGTACGTGCAAGACTATGACGAGACTTTCTTCCCACAGCCATGGCCCGGCGGCTGTCCGGATGTGGGGTACTTCACCACCAACCCCGCTCATCCCAAGCAACACTGGGCGACGATGATTTACCCGTACGTGAAGAACGGCGGGCTGTTCGACTGCCCCAGCTATGCGGGCACGACCTACGTCGCATCGTACGCACTGTGGGTTTGTGGGGACCCGGACAAGAAGCGCATCGTGCCGTTCGTGGAGTACGGCATCAACGAGCTTATCTTGGGAAGCAGCACCGGCGTGTCCCTGGCGGCGATTCAGTCGCCCGCAAGCATCGGCATCATCGCCGATAACAACTATATCTTCAGCTGGCGCAACTGCCTCTTGGGTCCGCTGGACAGCCAGCCTCGCTTCTACTGGCCGGAAGGACGCGGTGGCTGGGAGTTCTATCAGGGTAACCCGAGGCACCAGGGCGGTATGAACTTCGTGTACGCGGATGGGCACTCGAAGTGGGCGCGGTCTGCCAACAACCCCAACCCAAAGCCGGACCGCCCGTATGAGTGGGGATACTACCCGGTGCTGATGTCGGACGATACCTGCACGCCTCCGTAAGGTAATGTAGAGACGGGGTGAACGCCATGAACAAGAACGTATCGGCTCCGTTGGCGATTGCCATCATCGTGGTGGTGCTGCTCGTGGTCGGCTTCTTCCTCTACCGGGGGATGACCGGTGGAGTGCAGGGCAACGGTCGCGCAGGCGAAGTGCAAGCGGCTCCGCCGGTTCCCGGTGGGGGAGCACCACCCAACATGGCAGCGCCCGGCAGGCAGTAAGAACAGCAGGTGCATCAGAGGAGAGGTGTGCAGCCTCTCCTCTGTGGTGTGGCGGACGGCTTGTCTAGTATCGATGCATTGTGCCGTCTTCACGGCGCACAATGGGCATAAATGCCCTTTGATAAGGGTACTTCGCCGCCAGTTCCTCGTTGATGTCCAGCCCGATGCCTGGGCGTTCTGGCGGGTAGGCGTAACCATCCCGAAACGCGCATGCACCGGGCATGACCTCGTACGCTTGCTCGGGGAAAGTCACCCACTCCTGCACGCCGAAGTTCGGTATCACCGTGTCTAGATGCACTGCTGCCGCCTGCGCAATCGGTCCCAAATCCGCCGCGCCGTGAAACGCCATCTGCACGCCAAATGTCTCGGCAACGGCGGCGATTTTGCGCATTTCGGTGATCCCGCCCACGTGCATGGGCGCACAACGCAGATAGTCTATCCACCGATTCTGCAGCAGGGGCAGGGCATCATAACGGTTGTGCACAATCTCCCCCATCGCCAGAGGTGTGGTGGAAGCCTGCCGAACTAGACCAAAACTGGGTATCTGTTCCGGCGGTAGCACGTCCTCCAGGAAAAACAGCCGATATGGCTCCAGCTGCTTCGCCAGCCACGCCGCCTGAATGGGGGTAAGCTGCTCGTGCACGTCATGACACAGCTCCACCGTATCGCCCAGCTGTTTGCGCAAATACTCGAATAGCTTCACATGTTCCAGCATATAGGGCGTGGGGTCAAAGTACTGCGTCCCTGGCACGCCTGGTCGAGGTGGCGGCTCGGTACGCACCATCCCCGAACCGCCGTATCCGCCTATCTGGGCGCGGATGACCTTGTACCCCTTTGTCTGCAGCTGGCGCACGCTTTCTTCCACCTCCTGTGGCGTACGCCCTCCGGCGTGCCCATAACACAATATCTTCTCCCGAGCCGCCCCTCCCAGCAGCTGATACACCGGCATATTTGCCATTTTACCCTTGATGTCCCACAGGGCGATGTCTATCGCGCCGATTGCCGCCGCGTAGATGGGACCACCGCGCCAGTAGGTATGGTGGTAAAGGAAGTACCAGATGTCCTCGATACGCTGTGGATCCATGCCGATGAGCAGATGCGAGCAATGCTCTATCGCTGCTGCCACTGCTAGCTCGCTTCCGTTGAGCGTACCGTCGCCTACGCCATACACGCCCTCATCGGTCATCACCTTCACCAGCACGTAGTTGCGCCCGGGGCAGGTGAGGATGACACGCACTTCGGTGATTTTCATGGAGTGCCTCCTGTTCATGCTCTATGCACAAGGCTTGTGCTACGTACTCTGCAGATGTCCGGCTCCACCGGTGATGAGAACTCGCATGGTGTGTCTCCTCCACGAACACATCGGCAACATCTTCGAGATAGCCTTTGATTTTCCTCTCGCAGGAGAAGCTTTCTGATACGAAGAATCACAAGGCGCGATGGCAACTGCGAAAAGAGACTGGCTACCTTCCCGCTTCGCTTTGCTGCTCACCTGCGTACCGCATCTGGGCGAGCGTCAGGTCGCTCAGGTGTTGCACCAGTGGGCGCGGTCGCGGGTCTCTGTGGATGAGTTCCTGTCCATGTCTGCGGAAAAGCTGCAGAGAGTGTGGGGGCTTTCCTCACAGGCGGCGGCTGCTTTGACCTCGCCGGATGCCGTATGGCGGCAGCGGTTTGGTCAGCTGGACGCTCTCGTGCGCCGATACGGAGTGCAGGTGTTGACCGCACAACACCGCCTCTACCCGCTGGTGCTGGAATCTTTCTGCGAGCAACCTCCGCCGGTGTTGTTCGCGCATGGGCAGATAGGCTTGTTGCAAGAAGGCTGGCGCTTCGCAGTGGCGTGTTCGCGAGGTGCGCCCCATCTGGCTCTGGAGGCGGTAGACGAAATCGCTCAACAGGCAATTCGCGAGGGAGGTGTCCCCGTCACCGGACACAACACCCCACCCTATCAGCGTGTGGCTCTGGCGGCGATTCGGCAGGAGCGTCCGTCTATCACCGTGCTGGACAGGGGGCTGGTAGATGCACTGGGTGATGGGCTGAATCGCCCGCTCTTTCCCACCGCGCGTTTGTATGAGCTGGAGTTCCGCACCGATCGCGACCTGGTGCTCTCGCCGTTTCCGCTGGATGTGGGCAGTTTGGGCTTACACAACCAGCGGAGGGACGAACTGGTCTTTGCGCTGGCGGATGTGGTGTTTGCCGTGTGGGTGCGGGCAGGAGGTGTCATGGAAAGATTGTGTCTGCGGGCGAAAGAGCTGGGCAAGCGCATCGAGGTATGGAAGGCCCCCGACGGTACGGTGTCGGAAGGCGTCAGACGGCTCGTGCAGGATGATGGGTAGCTGGAATGGGCGGATAAGGAGTATAATAACAAGGGGGGATGCCAAAACATGTCCGCAAACGGTGGATTGGAGAGGTTTATCAATCAGATTGTGGAAGGCGACTGTCGCGAATGGCTACCACAATTGCCAGATGAGTGCATAGACCTCATCGTCACCTCGCCTCCATACGCGGACCAGCGCAAGCATATCTACGGTGGTGTCCATCCCGACGAATACGTGGAGTGGTTTTTGCCTATTTCCGCCGAGCTGAAGCGTGTGCTCAAGCCCACCGGCTCTTTCGTGCTGAACATTAAAGAGCGTGTGGTCAACGGGGAGAGACACACCTACGTCATCGAACTCATTCTGAAGATGCGAGAGCAGGGCTGGTTGTGGACGGAAGAGTACATTTGGCATAAGAAAAACACCTATCCGGGCAAATGGCCCAACCGTTTCCGCGATGCGTGGGAGCGCTGCTTGCACTTTACCAAGCAGAAGCAGTTCAAAATGTTTCAGGAAGCGGTGATGGTTCCGATGGGTGACTGGCGCCATGCTCGTCTGCGCAAACTGAGCGAAAACGACCTGCGTCGCGACGTGTCGCGTGTGGGAAGCGGTTTCGGGAAAAGGGTAGCCAACTGGATCGGCAGGGAACTGGCTTATCCCACGAACGTACTGCACATGGCAACCGAATGTTACAATCGCAACCATGCAGCCACCTTCCCCGTAGACCTGCCCGCATGGTTCATCAAACTGTTCACCGAGCCGGGTGACATAGTGCTGGACCCGTTTATGGGTTCCGGGACGACAGCCGTTGCTTGCATTCGCCTTGACCGGAGATATATTGGCTTTGAGTGGAATCCGGAGTACGTGCAGGTAGCACGCCAGAGAGTGGCAAAGGAATCGAGCCAACCCAACCTGTACACTTTTGCTGAAGAGAGGGTAGAGTATGAACCCCAGTGAACTGGAGGCGCTGGTCAAGCAGGGATTGGAGCGATTTTACGAACGGCGTATTGCGAACCTTTCTCGCCTTCAATTATTTGATGTCCTCAAACGCAAGAATCCATATCTATTACGCGCCGTGGGCATCTCCTCCGCCTCCGAGCTCGTACAGGACCTGTTAAAACAGCACATCCTGGCTTCTGACGAGACCATCTTTGGGGACGCCTTCGTCGAACCGATCGCCCTGGCTGTGAGTGGAGGGAAAAAGTCCTCTGCAGAGGGAGTAGACATCGAGGTAGAGGACGAGGCAGCTTATAAGGCGATTTCTGTAAAGTCTGGTCCGAACATTTTTAACTCCAGTCAGGTACGCAAGATGAACGAGCAGTTCGATTCACTCCGAAGACGCCTGGACCAGTATCTGCGCCAGGTGAGAAAGCATTTCGTCCCTATTTTAGGTGCAGCTTACGGTAAAAAAGACTTACCCCCCAACAGAAGCCGCTTTTACCGTCACATCGCTGGACAAGCCTTTTGGGAAGATTTGACCGGTGACCCCGACTTCTATCTCAAGCTGATTCGCCTGATGAAAGATTACCCCGAAGAGCACAGGAAAAGGTTCGAACTAGAGTTAAACAAGGCGACGAATCGCTTCGTACGTGACCTGTTGAACGAATTTGCTGAAACGGACGGCACGTTAAACTGGGAGAAGCTGGTGGAGTACAACAGTGGAAAGCATCAGCGGAAACGAACACATGGAGGACACGCCGAATGACCATCCTGCAACAACTGGTGGAGCTCTCACACTGGCTAGGAGCGGAGCACCGAGAACTGGCGATATTGGGTGAAGGCAACACCTCCGCTCTGGCGGAAGACGGTAAAAGCTTCTACGTGAAAGCCAGCGGCACGCGCTTGATGGATATCGAGGAAGATGGCTTCGTGCGCGTAGACCTGCAAAAGACCCTGCACGCGCTGGAACACGCTGAAGAGACCGACGAAGCCACTCGCTCTGCGCTGGAAGCCGGTCGCGTAGACCCTGATGAGAAGAAGATGCCTTCGGTAGAGACCTTCTTGCACGCTTACCTGCTGTCTCTGCCGGGCATCCGGTTCGTGGGGCATACGCATCCGGTGGTGGTGAACGCCCTGCTATGTTCCAGGCAAGCGGAGGAGTTGATTGCGGGGCGGCTTTTTCCCGACGAAATTGTGGTATGCGGTATCGCGCCGCTGTGGGTTCCGTACACCGACCCCGGCTTACCCCTTGCCCGCGAGCTACGTCGACGGGTGGAAGGGTATGTGCAGCAGTACGGCGTCCTGCCCAAAGTGATCCTCATGCAGAATCACGGACTAATCGCACCTGCCGAGACCCCGCAAAAAGTGATTGCTGCCACTGCCATGGCCGTGAAAACGGTGAAGATACTTTTGGGTACAATGGCAGCGGGAGGGCCGAACTTCCTGGCGCCTCATCATGTGGAACGGATTTACACCCGACCCGATGAGGCATATCGGCAACAAATCATCGCGCAGATGCAAGCCGCGCGCGAAGGTATAGCGTAAGGAGAGTAAACACCATGCATTCGGACAAGCTGACCAGATACCGCAACGCACAGCATCCCATCCCCCAGAAGATGCTCCGCTGGCATCTGTATGGAGCGGGACTGGAGAACCTGGGAAAAAACGGACAGCCCGAAGAGGTGCCCGTTCCCGAACCCGGCGACGATGAACTGCTGGTACGCATCGATGCACTGGGACTGTGCTTCTCGGATACGAAGGTGGTGTCGCTGGGCGAAAAGCACCCGCGCCTCGTCGGACGCGACCTGCAGAAAGAGCCTGTTGTACTGGGGCATGAGGTCTCCTGCACGGTGGTGAAGGTGGGTAAAAACCTGCAGCAAAGGTTCCATGTCGGGCAGAGGTTTATCGTACAGGCGGACGTGTTCTACCAAGGAAAGAGCATCGCCTATGGCTACGTGTTGCCCGGCGCAATGACCCAGTACGGTATCATCGGCAAGGAGATTATCGAAGGCGACGAGGGATGCTACCTGCTACCCCTGCAGGACGAGGATGGTTACGTGGAAGCAGCGCTGGTAGAGCCGTGGGCGTGTGTAGTGGCGTCTTATTCCCAGAAACGGCGCCAGCATGTCCAGCACGACGGTGTGGCACTGCTTGTCATGGGTGAGCGCGTGCCGCACACCGAGTTCACGCTGGGCGAGGCGGTGACTACTTCTCATCGCCCCCGTAAGGTGGTCGCCCTGAGCGCGGGAGGGCAGGTGCGTGCGGAACTGGTCAGACTGGTTGCCGATACGGGCATGGAGCTGGTGGAGGACGAGACCACGATAGACGCCGCGCGCCGGCACGCCCCAGAAGGTGGCTATGATGATATCCTGTGTATCGGCGAGTTGCCACCGGAAGCCATAGAGGGCGTCGCCGACCTGCTGGCAAAAGGTGGTGTGTTGTGGGTGCTGCGCCGTACCCCGTTCGAGCGTTGCCTGAGCCTGGACATCGGGCGCATCCACTATGACAACCTCTGGGTAGTGGGGGCGTTTAGTGATAACCTTGCCGATGCGAACGCTATCCCCTTGCGCAGTGAGCTGCTACCGGGAGGCAACTGCTGGATAGTGGGCGGAGGTGGACCGATGGGACAGATGCATGTGCAGCGTGCGGTGCAGCTGCCGGAACCACCATCGCTTCTCGTGGCGACCGATGTGGATGCAGTGCGCCTCGAAGCGGTGCGCGAGCGATACGCCCCCACTGCGGAACGACGAGGCATTCGCTTCGTTACCCTCAACCCCAAAGAGTTCGAACCGCAGGCGTTCCACCAGAAACTGCTGGAGCTGACCGACGGCAAAGGCTTTACCGACATCGTAAACATGGTTCCTGTAGCGGATGTGGTCGCGGATTCCGCCCGGTTGCTTGCCGACGGCGGCGTCTACAACATCTTCGCAGGCGTGGCGCGTGGCGTTAAAGCTTGTCTGGACGTGAACGCGGTATGCGGGCGCGGCGTGCGCTTCTTCGGTAGCAGCGGTTCCTCGCTGGCGGACATCCGCCTCACGCTGGAACAGATGGAGAGCGGGCAGTTGCAGACCCGCGCATCGCTGGCAGCCATCGGTGGCATGAAGGCGGCGCACGAGGGGATTAAGGCACTCATGGAGGCGCGCTTCCCGGGCAAAACGGTCATCTTCCCGCAAATACCTGACCTGCCACTGATGTCGCTGGCGGAGCTGAGAGAGAAGTTCCCCACCGTCTACGCCAAGCTAGAGGGGGGGCGCTTCTGGACGAAGGAGGCGGAGGAGGAGCTGCTGAGGTTGCTGCTGCCGGAGTGAGCAGAGATATTCTATCTCCTCATCCACCACACCGCTAGCACTAGTAAACCCAGTGCCAGCCGATACCACAGGAACAGGTTGACCGAGTGCGTGCGTAGGTAGCGCAACAGGAAAGCAATGGAAAGGTAACCAACAACACCAGAGGTGAGCACGCCCACCACCATCACTAGCAGCTGCTCGCCCGCGGGCGGCGAATGCACCAAGTGGCGGAACGTCCACAGTGTGGCTCCCAGGGTAATCGGCGCGGAGAGCAGAAACGAGAACCTTGCCGCCGCCTCGCGCGTTAAGCCGAGCATCAGCCCTGCGGTAATCGTCGCTCCCGAACGCGACACGCCCGGTATCAACGCTAGAGCCTGCGCACAGCCTATCAGAAACCCCTCGAACAGGCGCAAGGAGCTCAGCGGACGCTCTCGCCTGCCGAAGTGGTCGGCGAGGAAAAGGATAACCCCCATGAGCATCAGCAGTGCAGCAATCAAAGCGATTTGGGTGCGGACGCTCTGCTCAATCACGTCCTCGAACAGTGCGCCCACCACCGCCCCCGGCACGCACGCCAGCAGAATCATCCACGCCATGCGGCTCTCGTCGGGATGTGGGTTGCTGGGGCGAAACAGCGCACGCAACAACCGCCACAAGTCGTGCCGGAAGTAGCCGATAACCGCCACGGTGGTGCCCAGATGCAGTGCCACATCGAACACCAGCTTCTCTTGGGGAGAGCCTTCCTGCCATCCAAACAGCCACGGGGCAATCAACAGGTGGGCGGAGCTGGAAATGGGCAAAAACTCACCCAGCCCCTGCAGGATGCCCAGCACCACAGCCTCTATCAGATTCATGCTCTAACGACTTCCTCCGTTCTGGGTGTCAGACGCTTTGTGCGTTGGGGAGCAATCCAGTAGCGGTGCAATACCACGCGGATGACCGCCGCCACCGGTGGAGCCAGAAACATGCCCATCAGCCCGAAAAACTGCGCTCCGATGAGCAGCACCAGGATCACCGTCACCGGATGTAGTTTTACCCGCTCGCCGATGAGAATGGGCAGGATGAGCTTGCTCTCGATAAAATGCAGTGCGGTAAAGAAGAGCAACACATGCACCGCCACCATCAGGTTATTCGGGAACTGCAGCACCACCAGCAGCACGATAGGAATGCCTCCCAGGATGGGACCGATAATGGGGATTGCACGCGTGATTCCAGCCAGCACCGCCAGCACCAGCGTGTATTTGACACCAAGCAACCCCAACCCGATGCCTACCACCACGCCAGCGATGATGCACAGCAGGAGCTGACCGATCACATAGTTTTCCAGTATCAGATTCGCCTGCCGCATCAACCACAAGGTATCGCGCCACCAGCGTCGGGGCACCAGCGCGACGAACTCGTGCTTGATGTTGCGCGAGTCGGTGAGGAAGTAGAACGCCAGCACCGGTATCAGCACAATCTCCACGATATGCCCCACTATCGTCGCGGTGCTTGCAACCAGACCACTCATCCATTGACGCGACATCTCCACGATGCCGCCCACGTTCTGGCTCTCTATCAGACGGCGCACATCTGGCGGTAAGGTCTTATACCATGCCTGCACGTCCTTGGCGAACTGCTGAATCTCCTGCTGGTACTGTGGCCAGTTTGTCGCCAGGGCACGGATTTCCGCCTGAAACGGGGTAATCAACACGCGCACGCTGAGGTAGGTTAGGTAGCCGTACAGCACGAACACCGCCAGCGTGATGAGCGGACGCACTATCTTACGAGGCACGCGCGACGGCAACAGGCGGCAGAGCAGATGAACCAGCCAGCCGGCAGGATAGGCAAACAGCCCCGCCACAATCATGGTGACCAGGATAGAACGAATGCGCACCACTACATACACTGCCAGCGCAATCATCAGCACCCGCAAGATGAACACGCCGGCAGTGCGCGCAATGTACCGAACCCTGCTTTGCCACGAGTGCCAGTCGTTCATGCGTTTACCCCGAAATATTCAAACAGAACCTGTCGGATGCGCTGAGCCGCCTTGCCGTCGCCGTAAGGGTTCACTGCGCGTGCCATCTGCTCGTAAGCGTCTCCGTCGGTCAGCAAGCGGCTCGCCTCTTCTACAATACGCCCAGTATCGGTTCCTATCAACCGTGCTGTGCCCGCCTCTACTCCTTCAGGGCGTTCGGTGGTATCACGCAGCACCAGCACAGGTTTGCCCAGGCTGGGAGCCTCTTCCTGCACGCCGCCCGAATCGGTGAGGATAAGGGTGGAATGCTGCATCAGCTTCACGAACGGCGCGTAGTCGGGCGGGTCTGTCAGGATAACACGGGCGACCCCGCCCAGCACTTCGGTAGCGGTCTGGCGCACCAGCGGGTTGCGATGCATGGGAAAAACCACTTGAATATCGTCAAAACGTTCCACCAGACGCTTTACCGCTATACATATACGGCGCAACGGCTCGCCCCAGTTCTCCCGACGGTGTGCGGTGAGCAGTACCATGCGTAGAGGCGACGCCATTGCCTGTTGCAGAAGTGGGTCCGTAACGGGATGGGGTTGCTCCGCTACCATCAGCAGAGCGTCGATGCCGGTATTACCCGTTACCCAGATGTTTTCAGGACGCACGCCCTCTCGCAGAAGGTTCTCTCGCGCTTTGGGGGTGGGGGCAAAGTGGAAGTCGGCGATGGCTCCTGCCAGCTTGCGGTTCATCTCCTCCGGGAAGGGGTTGTACTTGTGGTGAGTACGCAACCCCGCCTCTACATGCCCGAACGCCACCTGATGATAGAACGCTGCCAGCGCCGCGACAAAAGTGGTAGTGGTATCGCCTTGCGCCAGCAACACATGCGGTTTCTGTTCACAGAGCAGAGCGTCCAGCCCTTCCAGCACGCGCACGGTAATCTGCGTCAGTGTCTGACCGTGTTGCATAATGTTCAGGTCGTGGTGGGGGGTGATGCGAAAGACCTGCAGAACCTGGTCCAGCATCTCGCGGTGTTGTCCGGTCACCACCACCTTTACCTGCACGAGCGGTTCGTACCGCTGCAGTTCCTTGACCACCGGAGCCATCTTCACCGCGTCGGGGCGCGTGCCAAAGACCGTCATCACTTGCAGGGGAGCTGGCATGTACGGTTACCTCGTCATCCGGTAGAGGGTGAAAGCCGCCACGCTGAACACCAGACCGATACCCCAGATGACGATGACGGCGCGCCGGTGCCCCAGCCGTCCCACCAGCCAGTGGTGAAAGTGCCTCATGTCTGCCTTATGCAGGGGCTGGCGGGCAAGCACGCGGCGAGAAACCACAAAAAAGGCGTCGAAGAAGGGCACTCCCAGTACCAGTAACGGCACCAGCACCGAGATGGTGGCAGCCACTTTAAACGTGCCGACGATCGCCAGCGTTGCCAGCACGAAGCCGATGAACTGCGCGCCTACGGTTCCCATGAATATCGAAGCGGGGTTAATGTTATGACGCAGGAAGCCCACGCACGCACCTGCCAGTGCGGAGGCAGGTATGGCTATCGCCAACTGCCTCTCTGATATCGCCATCAGGGTAAGTGTACTGGCGGAAATCGCCGTCACACCAGCCGCCAGTCCATCCAGTCCATCGATGGCGTCTACCGTTTTAGTGACGACGAACACCCACAGCGCGGTAACCGGCACGCTCCACAACCCCAGCGGCAACCAGTACTCCGGGCGATAGTCGCCTGGCATCAACGGGGCAAACGGGTGGGTGACGCCTTCAATGCGGATACCGAACAGCGTCAACGCCACACCGGCTCCTAGCAAGACGACCATCTGCCAGAGTGGAGCGATTTGAACCTTGTCGTCGAGCATCCCGAACAGCGCGATGAGCGTTCCCAGCACAAGAATCGCCGTCAGCGCGTTGCTCCAGCTTTTCAGCCAGAGCGACATGGGGATGACCGCCGTCCAGAAGGCGAGGTAAATGGCGATGCCCCCCCAGCGGGGTGTCGGCTCGCGGTGCACCCGGCGTTCGTCCGGCTGGTCGATGACGCCCATGCGTGCGGCAAACGTCCGCACCGCAGGGGTTACCAGCGCAGCAGCCACCATCGCTACCAAAAAGGTGAGGAAGGCTATTCGCACCTGCGTTCTCTCCTCTTTCTGCCGGGGAAGAGCAGCTCCGCTGCGCCGTCGCGCAATCGTACAAGCTCCAACCCCGCCTCTTCGAACAGCTCCATCGCGAACGGATCGGGATAATCCCCTTCAAACACCACACGCTCGATGCCCGCGTTGATAATCATTTTGGCGCAGGCGTTGCACGGCTGACAGGTCACGTACACCGTCGCGCCTCGCGTAGACACACCATTTAACGCCGCCTGCAGGATAGCGTTTTGTTCGGCGTGCAGGGCGCGCTGGCAGTGTCCGTCCACGATTTTACAACCCACCTCGGTACAGTGCGCCAGCCCATGCGGCGCGCCGTTGTAGCCGGTGGTCAGAATGCGTCTATCCAGTACGATGACCGCACCCACCGACCGCCTGGGGCAGGTTGCGCGCGTGGCAACCTCCTTAGCGATGCGCATGAAATACTCATCCCACGATGGTCTGGTATCCGCCATCTTCCCTCCCCACTAGTCATTATGCCAGAACAGGGAACCGGTCACAGAGGGAAAGCACCTCGTGACGTATCGCATCCAGTCGTGCCTCGTCTTCGGGGGATTCCAGCGTGCGAGCAATCAGCTCGGCGATACGCTCCATCTCTGGTTCCGCCATGCCTCGCGTGGTTACCGCCGGAGTGCCCAGACGAATCCCGCTGGTGACGAAGGGCTTCTCCGGGTCGAATGGTATCATGTTGCGGTTGACGGTGATATGCACGCTGTCCAGCACCACCTGCGCCTTACGACCGGTGAGCTTTTGCGGGCGCAGGTCTATCAGCATCAGGTGGTTATCGGTACCGCCGGAAACCAGTCGGAAACCTCGTTGTGCTAACCCCTCTGCCAGCGCACGCGCATTGCGGCGGATCTGCGCTTGATACAGCTTGAACTGCGGTTGCAACGCCTCCTTGAAACAGACCGCCTTCGCCGCGATCATGTGCATCAACGGTCCGCCCTGCATTCCGGGGAATACCGCCTTATCGATAGCCTGCGCGTACTCCGCTTTGCACAGTATCATCCCGCCGCGCGGGCCGCGCAGGGTTTTGTGGGTAGTAGTGGTGACGAAATCGGCGTAAGGGATGGGCGAAGGATGTTCGCCCGCCGCCACCAGTCCCGCGATGTGCGCCATATCCACCATGAATTTCGCACCAACCTCGTCGGCAATCTCACGGAAGGCGGCGAAATCGATAATACGCGGGTAGCAACTGGCGCCTGCAACGATCAGCTTGGGGCGATGCTGTCGGGCGAGGTCGCGCACCTGGTCGTAGTCTATCTCTTCCGTGTCAGGGCGTACGCCGTAGTGCACCGCGCGATACAGCGTGCCCGAAAAGTTCACCGGGCTACCGTGCGTCAGGTGTCCACCCATCGACAGGTCCATAGCGAGGAAGGTATCGCCCGGCTGAAGCACCACGCTGTACACCGCCTGGTTCGCCTGTGCGCCCGAGTGGGGCTGTACGTTGGCGTGTTCTGCACCGAACAGCTGCTTCGCCCGCTCGATGGCGAGGCTTTCCACCACATCCATGTTCTCGCAACCGCCGTAGTAGCGTTTGGCGGGATAGCCTTCGGCGTACTTGTCGGTCATCACCGAACCCATCGCTTCGAGCACCGCTTTGCTGGCGATGTTCTCCGAGGCGATGAGCTCGAGGTGATTGTGTTGACGCTTCTTTTCGTTCTCGATAGCAGCAAATACTTCAGGGTCTACTTCCGATAGCGGAGCGGTTCGATGGTACTGCATATAAAGGCGATTATCCAGCAGGCTCACGTTCTGTTTCTCCTTCGGTATAGCGTTTCTCTAACATCTGCACCTTGTGTACGCGGCGTGCATGGCGTTCTTCGTCGGTGAACGAGGCGTTGAGAAATGCGCTCACAATCTCCATCGCCAGTTCTGCTCCGATAATGCGTCCGCCCATGCACAGTACGTTTGCATCGTTATGCTGACGCGACAACCGGGCGGTAACAGGGTCCTGCGCATGTGCAGCACGAATGCCCTTTACCTTGTTCGCGCTGATACTCATTCCCACCCCCGTACCGCAGATGAGTATACCCAAATCGCATTCTCCCTGTGCAACCGCGTTAGCCACCATGAGGGCGAAGTCGGGGTAATCACATGGGGCGTCGGTATGGGTACCGAAGTCGCGTACAGTGATGCCTTGCTGTTGTAGGTACGAGCGCACAATGTTTTTCAGATGGTAGCCAGCATGGTCCGCGCCTAAGCCGATAATCATGGAAAGCCCTCCCCCGAGAAGTGCAGGTTTATTGTAACATGAGAAGGAGAGGTGTTGCAACCTACCTTGCCCGACGAATCTTCACTCCCACTGCTTGTGCGGGCACCTTCATCGGCGGCAACAGCTTGCGCACCGTTACCTCTACCGCCGATGCGGGAAAGTTCTGCAGGATGTCCGCCGCGATGTGCTCCGCTAAGGTCTCGATAAGGCGAAAACGGTTCTCCGTGCCCACTGCCAGCACGCGCTTCGCCACCGTCGAGTAGTTGACGGTCTGAGACAGGTCATCACTGCGGGCAGCGGCGCGGATGTCGAACTCTATCACCACGTCCACACTGTAGCGATGACCTATCGCCTGCTCCTCGTCGGATGCGCCGTGATAGGCGTGAAAGGTGATGCCCTCTATCAGGATGGTGTCAGGCTTTGCGTCCTCTTCCATCACATCACCCACGAATAGCTGGACATATCCACCGCACCGTCGAGGATGACCAGCACCTTCTCGCGCTGGGCAAGGTCTTTGGCATCCGGGGTAATCCCTTCTCCTGATACCGCCGGGAAGGTTTTCACCCCGTGTTCCGTTAAGATGGCGGCTCGTCTGCTGATGCGCTCTATGTCCTCAGGGAAGATCATCCACGAAACCTCTACGGCGATGTAGATAGGCTCTCCTGTATGCGGGTGTTTTGCGGAGACCAGCTCATCTATCTGCAGAACCTCTTTCCTATCCTTGTCTTCCAGCGGCACGCCAGAGTCTATCAGGTCCTCCACAAAAAGACCAAGGTCCACAACGCGCGGTCGCTTGACGTAGTAGCCCAGGATAGCGCTTGCTCGCTGGTGGAAGCGCAACTCCAGCGTGTAGCCGCGCCACTTACCCACCTCTGTATCGAGCTTTTCCAACCAGCTGGTTAAGCGGTCTACAGCCGCCCGGAGTTCGCGCACTTCCTGAAGAAGCTGCTGGTGGCTTTCCCACAGTTTCTCTACGCTCGCCTCCAGCCTCTCTAAACGCGCCAACGCCTGCTGGTGGCTTTCCCACAATTTCTCTACGCTCGCCTCCAGCCTCTCTAAACGCGCCAACGCCTGCTGGTGGCTTTCCCACAGTTTCTCTACGCTCGCCTCCAGCCTCTCTAAACGCGCTATCGCCCGCTCGTGGCTCTGAGTCAAACGGTCAAGAGCTGCCTCGACGCGTGCCAAACGATCAGGAACCTGCTTCTCCTCCTCTGTAAAAAGAACGTCTCGCAGGCGATCCCGCCATTCTGGGTGCTCCTGAAGAATCCGCACTACGTCTTCTAAAGTGTGTATTTCCATCATCTGTCACCGCTCCTATTATACCTCATCATAGCCGAACCTCCATCTGCGGAACAACATACACTTCTACCTCTCCCAGCAAGCCGGATGGACGCAAGGGGGTGTCTTTCGTCCAGTGCTTCCAGGTGGTGAAGGTCAACCGCTGGGGTACGGGGCGCGGCTTGCCTTCAAGAAACCACTGCGGGAACACCTTCAACTGACTGCCCTGCCACTCGCAGTCGTCAGGGTACTGCTCGTCACCGATGAGGCGGTTGACCCACAGATTGGTAACATGTACCTCCAGACGGTTCAGCCCGGGGCGCACCGCGCCGGTGATGTCCACCCTGAACGGCGGTTTCCACAGGATGCCCAGATACTTGCCGTTCAGCCACACCTCGCATAGGTTCTTGACTTCACCGAGGGAAAGGTATATCCTACGGTCTGGCGCAATCCGCGAGGGGGGTATCTGCACCATTTTCTCATAGCGGGCAGTGCCCGAGAAGTAGCGTACGCCGGGGTCGGGATGTTCCGTCCACGAGATAAGGCGGTCTAATATCACCTGCTCCGGCGCGCCCCAGCCTTTGGGGAAGCGCACCGTCCATTTGCCCTGCACTTTGAGCGTTTGCACGGGGCTACCTGCCTTGACATGCAGTATCTTTCCATGAGAATCTTGCAATTCGTATGTGCCAGATCGCCATGCCAGCAGAACCGCTTTGCCCTGTCGATCCACCCGCAGCTCGTACGTAGGCAATACGCCCGCACCTTCGCGTTCGGGAATGTCTAAATCGGCATTCTCATTCACGACGATAGTGTACTCCTTGCCGTCCAGCATGTACTCCACGCGCAGTTGCTTGTAGTGCAGGGGAGTAGGGTCACCACCCATGGTGATGTTGTTTACATTGACCGACAATGTACCGTTCTGTACGAGCGTTCGCAGCCGCTCTGTCACATCCGCGCCGCCCGCACCGTCTACCGCCTCATACACCGCCCGGCGTATCACCAGCTGGCTTGGTTTGCGCTGGACGGCTCCGGGCGCACGCACCGAGGTGAAATGTGCAGCCGGCTGTGTCGACTTGCGGAACACCACAAACACCGAACCCGCCGGGTCCAGCCGCAATGGCAGTACCGTACGCCCGCCCTGCACTCGGTACACGGGCGCAGGCTCGATCACGCCGGTATCGGGGTGCCAGAGCTGAGGCACCTTGCCGCTCACCCGGAACGCGACCTCTACCTCTTCCGTGCGTTGACGCTGGTTAGACACGAAGTAGATGTCGGTATCGCCCACCACGCGATGGATGTAATCCAGCCGGCTACCCGGCGAGCCTTCGAAGTCGGGCAACACTTTCATCTCGGCAAGCACCTGCTCTGCGCTCTTGCCCCACACGATTTTGCCCTTGCCGTAAGCGTGCTCCTTGACATTCACGCCGTTACAGTCTCCCCAAACCTCATCTGCCAGACGGCGAACCTCCTCGTCGCACTGCGGGTATCCGCTCAGACTGGGCGACTTCTCCGGTTTCGGACCGATAACCACTGCGCCCGCCCGCACCAGCTCCGCCACCTTATGCAGCACACGCGGCGTCATGAAACGGCTTTCCGGTAATACCAGCACGCGATAGGTCATCCCGCTGGGCAGAACGATTCTGCCGTCACTTACGGTAGCCTGCAGCAGCACCTCTTTGTTCAGGCTGTCGTAGTCGTAGCCTTTCGCACGCAGGTCGGGGCGGAACGGTGCGGAAATCGGCTGGTGCTCGCCTACGTAGAACGCGACGTCCGCCACGAATCGCCCCTGCTGAAGTAGATACTGGCATCGGGCGAGATACTTCAGCCACGCTCTGCCCTGTTCCCACCAGGTGTTGGTGCGCTCGAAGTGGAAGCCCCACGGTCCCATTGTCATACCCGGCTTGACGTTCAGCCAGGGCTGATGGGCATAACGGTGGAAAATGAAGCGATTGACGCCCAGGCAGAAGATACGATCGCCCAGCGCCTTTAGGAAGTAAGGGTCGTTCTGCCACCTACCCATTTCCGGAGTGGCGGTGAAGGACTCGGCTCCGACAATGCTCCTGCCATAGATGTGTGCTGAGGATGCTGCCAGTTTAGCAGTCTCCTGTGCTGCACCGCCTACCCAGAACTCGCCCATCGGGATGTCGGCGCGTCCGCCCGCCGCGAGGTCATCGAACGTGCCGTTGCCGTACGGCTCGGTAGAGAACAGCAGTCCATGCTTGCGACAAAGGCTGGCCAAGTGTCCGTAGTAGTTCTCTACAAACAGCTCGGAAACGGTCTGGCGCACATCCCACAGGAACCGCTCGGAGATTTCAGGCGAGCCCACCACGTATCCTGCGAACACGGGCAGGAAGGGCAGCAGGTCATAACCGCGCCGTCGGCGGAACTCCTCGCGGAAACGGGGAGTCCAGTTCTGGCTGCCCACCTCGTAGCTGTCCACCAGCACGTTGTTCAGCGTTTTGCCCGCCAGTGCGCCGATGTCGCGTAGCACGGTCGCCATCATGCCGTCGTTCCAGAAGGCGTCCAGTGCCTCTTTGCTCAGCTTGTCCACTTCCAAGCCTCGCCCTTCGGGGGTGGCTGGATGGTTATCCTTACCGGTAGGGGTGTAGCCGATGCGCAAAATCGTCCAGTTGCCCTCCGGCACATCCCACTCCAGACGTCCGTCCGCCTGCATCAGAGCGGTCAGGTTCAACACGCCCTCTGGAGGAACGACGCTTTCGGCAGGAGCACCGGCTTCAGCGACCGGCTGGATGCCGTCCTGTCGCTCGTATGCCGCTTTGCCGCGCAGGTTCTGGATGCGCAAGTTGCCTTGAGGGGTAGGGAAGGCGAGCACCGCGATGTCGCGATAGAATCCTGCTCGCTTTTCCGGTTGGGGCAGCGTATCTGCGAAGCGAGACGGCCCCTGCACCTGCACCGCCCTTGTCACCACGATGAGCATGGCGTGTTCGGGCTTCACCCAGGGTCCGCCGCTGCTGGACCAGCCTGCGCAGTTGTGGATGCACAGTTCGAGCCCCAGTCGGTGCGCCTCCTTCACCGCGTGTACAATCATCTCGCGCCAGCGGTCGCTCATGAAGGTCACCCCGCCGGAGGGCACGCCGACATCCACATTGAATATCTGCGCTCCGCCGACGCCCACACGCTTCATCGCCTCTAGGTCGGCGGTGATACCCTCTTTGCTGATATTATCGTTCACCCAGTGCCACCAGGTATGCGGTTTGGCGGAGTTCGGTGGGTTGCGAAACCCCTCTTGCAGCGAATCCGCCGCACACACTGCGGCAAGCAAACACAGCATGAACCATACCTTCTTTATTGCGCGCATGTCGTTCACCTCGCCTCTTTACAGTTGGTCAAGCGTTAACTTTGTGATGCAGCGGGTTCTTTCCTGCGACGAGTGGGAATCTCCTTCCCATTGACAACTTTGACAAATTTATCTCTGGTGCTGCTTCAATTGCTTGACAAGCTGCTTGTAAACACTTACAATAGGCATGGTTCCTCAGCCTACTTTTACACGGGAAAGGAGTGAACGCCATGTTTTGGCATCGCGTCTCTCGGTTCGTTGTGTCGCTCGTGCTGGGCACGCTGTGGTGTATATTGGCAGCATCCTCCCATGCGCAGGGACCGCCGGACATCGTGTGGATGACCAAACAGCACACCAGCTGGGTGAACGTGCTCAGCTTCACGGCAGACGGCAGTCTGCTGGCGTCAGGCGGTGAGGAGGGCAGTGCAAGGGTGTGGCAGGCTTCCGATGGCACGCCGGTGCGTCACTTTACCACCGGCACGGCAGTGCGCGGATTAGCCATCTCCCCCGACGGTAGCACCCTCACCGACGTGCTGTTCGAGCGAACGGTGCAGTTCTGGAGCGTCACGGACGGCACACTGCTTGCCAGCTTTTTGGGGCACAGTGCCTACATGTACGCGGTGCGTTACCTGCCAGACGGCAGTCTCGTCGCTACCGGCGGCACCGACGGTCTGATCAAGTTCTGGCAGATACCGAACAACACACCTGTCAAGACCATCAGCAGCCCGGAGTGGATACGATGCATCGCTTTCTCGCCGGATGGAAGCCTGGTGGCCTCTGGCGGGCAGAACGGCGGTATCCGCATCTGGCGCATGTCGGATGGCGTGCTGCTGCGCACCATGACCGGGCATACCAGCGGCATCACCGCCGTAGACTTCTCGCCCGACGGTAGCCTGCTCGCCTCCTCCAGCTTCGATAACACCGTGCGCCTGTGGCGGGTATCAGACGGCGCGTTATTACGCACCATGACCGGGCACACCAACTGGGTGTACGGGGTGAGCTTCTCGCCAGACGGGCAGACGCTGGTATCCGGCGGTCGGGACGGCACGGTGCGCCTGTGGCGGGTTTCCGATGGGGCACAGCTGGCGATGTACAATCAGGAGACCAGTTCGGTGGTGTACTCGGTAGCATTTTCGCCCGACGGTGAGACCTTCGCCTACGGCGGTTCGGAC
>JBMFOT010000016.1:0-56200 GCA_049969495.1 Armatimonadota bacterium | reverse complement strand
GGCGGTGGGCAGCGATGCCTGCAGCTGGTTTCGTGGCGGATGGATAACACAACCGTTGAAGGAGGCTAAAGCATGCGCTACTGGTGCATGGACGTGGTGTCGTATTTCGGTGCATCATGGAACCTGATCGGTTGGGGGCTCTTCCTCAGCTGGTTCCTCTTGCCCTTTGTGGTGCCTTCCATTGCGCTGTGGCTTGCGCTGGGGGTTCTGCTGCTCATCTGGTGGGTCATTGACGCGGTAGACCAAGAAGTGGCGTGGTGGAAGATGATGGTGGTGGTGCTACTGTTGGCGGCAGGTTTTCTGCCCGTTCCGCATGCAGGGTGGCTGACCATCGCGGCGTGGGTGGTGTATTATCTGCGTTTCAGAGAGTGAGGTATGGCTGCGCCGCCCGTGCCGCCTCCTCCGTGCCCCCCACTTCGCCAGCATCTTGCTTAGCGCACCCAGCCACCTAGCCCGAGGCATGCTCGGCAAGATGACCTATGCGCCGGTGTATATTTGGCAGGGGAGGCTGTTGCACCGAGTGAGCGGCGGGAGCGTTCCTCGGCGAATATAGATGGGGAGCCCGCAGCGCAAGTCATCCGCTACCTGTATGATCGAGGGATGTTCCGGGAGATACGCCCCGCTGGGGAGTGGGAGCAGATGTTGGGCGGTGCTTTGCAGTAGGAGGCGCATAAGAATCGAGCCCGTTGTGCTGTGCACGTATGGTTTCGTTGGCGCAAGTGCATCCGCTTCTGCGGGTATAATAAAACAAAAACGTTCAGGTAAGGAGCTGCTCATGCTTGCGGAACGCATTCTCGGCAACGAGTTGATGCCCATATATGAGAAGGTGATTGAGGGCGTTCGCCTGGATGAGGCGGATGGACGCCTGCTCTACGAAACGCCCAACCTCACAGGCGTAGGTTACCTGGCAAACATGGTACGCGAACGCCTGCATGGCGATAGAACCTACTATGTGCGCAATCAGCACATTAACTATACCAACCTCTGCAATAAGCTGTGCAAGTTCTGCTCGTTTTACGCGAAGAAGGGCGGTCCAGCACCGTACACACTCAGCCCGGAGCAGGTGAAGCAACGATTGCGCCAGTACCTGCACGTGCCCATCACCGAGGTACATATCGTCGGGGGCATCCATCCCAAACTGCCGTTCCATTACTATTTAGACCTCCTGCAGGCGGTGAAAGAGGTGCGCCCCGAGGTGCACATCAAGGCGTTTACCGCAGTGGAGATTGTGCAGATTGCAGAAGTGGCGGGGATGGACTACGAAGATACCCTGCGCACACTCAAGGCGGCCGGGTTGGACAGTTTGCCCGGTGGCGGTCTGGAGATTTTCTCGGAGCGGATTCATCAGGAGCTGTTCCCGCGCAAAATCGGGGGGGAGGAGTGGAGCGAGGTCGCCCGCGCGGCGGCGCGCGTGGGGCTGAGTCAGTACGCTACCATGCTATATGGGCACATCGAGAGCATCGAGGAGCGCGTGGAACATCTCCTGCGCCTGCGCGAACTGCAAGACGAGACGGGACATTTCCTCGCGCTCACACCGCTGAGCTTTCACCCGGAGGGCACGGAGCTGGAGCACCTGCCTCACCCTTCGGGCTACGACGACCTGCGCAACATCGCCGTCTCGCGCCTGATGCTGGACAACTTCCCGCACATTAAATCGTTCTGGGTGATGAACACCCCGGCGGTGACGCAGGTGGCGTTGTGGTACGGCGCGGATGACGTGGACGGTACGGTACACGAGTACGAGATTACCTACCAGGACGAGGCGCCGGGTGAACGCCATCAGGTGCTCACGCGTCAGCAGATGATAGAGATGATTCTGGAGGCAGGACGCATCCCCGTAGAGCGTGACAGCCACTACAACGAGGTGCCTCCGCGCCCAGAAGAGAAGGTGCTGGTTACCGTTTAGGTGGCGGCAGGGTGAGAACTCTCTGCCATGCCTGCTCCGCAACCTCTCTGCCTTGCTTCACGCAATCGGGCACACCCACGCCACGGTAGGCGGAGCCGGCGAGAAGGAGCGCAGGGTGTACCGATAGCGCGGATTCCACCCGTTGCAGCCGCGCGAGATGCCCCACCTCGTATTGCGGCATCGCTTTTAGCCAGCGGTTGACCTGAACCACCACCGGCTCTTCGCGGATGCCGAGTAGGGGTTGCAGGGCGTCGTGCGCTGCCCGTGCCAGCAGGTCGTCCCATTGCTGTTCCACAATCTGGTCCGCGCCTGCATAGCCGATAAACACCCGCAGCAGCACGCTTCCGTCGGGGGCGCGCCCCTCCCACTTGCTGGACGACCAGGTGCAGCCGGTAATGGGCAGAGGCTCCGTGCGTGGCACGAGGAACCCACTGCCGTCCAGAGGGTGTTCTATGCCTTCTCGGCGATAGGCGAGCGATACCACAGCGGTGGAGGCGTAAGGGATTTCTACGAGCAAACGCGCGGCGTCGGGCGCGATGGGTTGGAGCCACTCCGCGGTGGTGTAGGCGGGAGTGGTCAGGATAGCAGTCTGTGCCTGTAACGGTTCACCATGATCGAGATGGATGTGTACCGAGCCGTCGGGCAGGGGCGTGACCCCGGTGACCGTCGCCGAGAGCCAGATGTCCACTTCCTTCAGGTGCTGTTGCAACCGCTCCACGAGGCTACCCATGCCGTAGCGCAGGGCGACAAAGGGCGAGGTGTCGCGCGAGCCTTTGCCCGCCTGCCTCTGCCGGCGCATCAGCATGATTCCGCGTGTGATGCTGCCATACTTGCGTTCCATCTCCCAGTACATGGGGTAGACTGCCGCCATGCTCAGGCGATCAGGATGTCCGGCGTGTACACCCGCCATCAACGGCTCCGCAAACTTCACCGCAAACTCTTTGCCAAACCGCCGACGCATGAACGCTCCCAGCGATTCGTCCTCCGCATCCCGCTTCGCAGGCACAAAGCCCTCCATACTCGCTCGCAGTTTGCCCCACAGTGAGATAAACTGGGCTTGCCATAGCGCCTGCGGTCGGGATGGTACCAGCGACACCAGCTCGTGGGGTACGGCGTGCAGTTTACCCTTGATGAGCATGAAGAACTTGCGGGCGGATGGGGAGATAATTTCGCCCTCCATCCCCAGCTCGCGACAGAGCTGCACCGCCCAGGGCTTTTGCGCGAGGAAGGAGTCGGGACCAGTGTCTATCAGGAAGCCTTCCTGATGCACCGTGCCCACTTTGCCCCCTAGGCGGTCTTGCGCCTCTATCAACGTGATGCGTAGAGGCGTGCCCGCCTGTTGCCGGAGGCGCTGTAGATAGTAAGCCGCCGCCAGTCCGGTGATCCCGCCACCAACGATGACAATGTGAGGTGTACTCATCACCGTCTGATCTTTGCTGCCTATTCTATCACCGCGTGAACGGTGTCAATCAGAATCTGCACACTCTCCACTGGTGTCTCCGGTAACACGCCGTGTCCCAGGTTAAAAATATGTCCCTTTCGCCCGCCGGCGCGCTGAAGCACATCGTGCGCCTCCGCGCGTACCACCTCCGCAGGAGCCAGCATCACCGCCGGGTCCATATTGCCCTGTATTGCACATTCTCCCAACCGTTGCCATGCTTCATCGAGAGGGATGCGCCAGTCCACACCGATAACATCCGCGCCGGTTTCACGCATTGCCTCCAGCAGCGACGCCGTGCCCGTGCCGAAGTAGATGATGGGCGCTCCTAGCGGCTTGAGATCGCCGATGATACGCTGCATCACGGGCAGGAGATGGCGGCGATAGGTAACAGGGCTCACTGCGCCCACCCAGCTGTCGAACAGCTGTACCGCTTGCGCGCCTGCCTCGATCTGCGCTTTCAAGAAGCGCACTACGTTCTCCGCTAACAGCGAAAGAAGTGTGCTCCACAGCTGCGGCTGGCTGTACATCAGCGCACGCACACGGCTATAATCGCGCGAAGCACCGCCCTCCACCAGATATGCCGCCAGTGTGAAGGGCGCACCCGCAAAGCCAATCAATGGTACGTTTAGTTCCTGGCGCAGCAGGCGGATGCTCTCCATGACAAAGGGCAGGTCGTCCTCCGGTTCCATCACGCGCAGGGCGGTTATGTCCTCAGCCGTTCGCAGCGGACGCGCGATAACAGGTCCCACGTTTTCCTTCAGCGTGAAAGACACGTCCATCGCCAGGAAGGGAACGGTCAGGTCGGAAAAGAGTATCGCCGCGTCCAGTTCGAAGCGTCGCAAGGGCATGAGGGTCACTTCCGCTGCCAGTTCGGGACTGGTGCACAGTTCCAGCATCGGATGCTTTTCCCGCAGCCGGCGGTATTCGGGCAGGTAACGCCCCGCCTGCCTCATGAGCCAGATAGGGGTAGTGTCTACCGATTCGCGCCGGCACGCCCGTAGAAAGCGGTCATTGAAATTTTCGCTCATATCGCTAACGCCTCTTTCAGTGCGGCGTGGAACGCCTTCGCCGTGCGCTCGATGTGCGATTCGGTATGTGCCGTGCTGACAAACCAGGCCTCCAGCGCGGAGGGAGGCAGAAAAACCCCTCGCTTTAACAGCGCGTGGAACAGCCGTGCGTACAGCTGGCGGTCTGTGGTGAGTGCGGAAGCGGTGTCTGTAACAGCACACTCGGTGAAGAAGATGTTGAGCATGGAACCTGCGCGATTCACCTGAGCGGGCACACCCAGTCTGTTTGCCGACTCTGCAACCGCCTGTTGCAGGGCAGAGGCGAGCTCTTCCAGCCGGCTATATACCTCTTCACCCAGCTCGCGCAGGGTTGCCAGACCCGCCGCCATCGCCAGCGGATTCCCCGACAGCGTGCCTGCCTGATACACCGGTCCCAGCGGGGCAACCATCTGCATCAGGTCGCGCCTGCCGCCATACGCTCCGACCGGAAGCCCTCCGCCAATAATCTTGCCTAGGCACACAAGGTCGGGCACGATGCCGTACAGTCCTGCTGCGCCCTGCCGTGATACACGGAATCCGGTGATGACCTCATCGAATATCAGCAGGGAACCGTAGCGGTTTGTGAGATCGCGCAAGGTCTGTAAAAAGCCGGGCGCCGGCAGTACCACGCCCATGTTACCCGCTATCGGCTCCACGATAACGGCAGCAATCTGCTCTCCCGCTTCCCGGAACAGAGCCTCTACCGCTTCTGGATGATTATAGGGCGCAACAAGCGTGTGCCGAGTCAACTCGGCGGGTATTCCCGCGCTATCGGGCAAGGCGAAGGTGGCGACTCCCGATCCCGCTTTCGCCAGCAGGTGGTCGGCGTGCCCATGATAGTTGCCCTCGAACTTGAGTATTTTGGGACGCCCTGTGGCGGCGCGGGCGAGGCGTATCGCGCTCATCGTCGCCTCCGTGCCCGAGTTCACAAAGCGCAACATCTCCACCCAGGGCATTGCCCGGGCAATCTCTTCTGCCAGCAGAATTTCGCCTTCGTGTGGCGCGCCGTAGCTGGTTCCTCTTGCCGCTGCCTGTTTGATGGCTTTTACCACCGCAGGGTGGCTGTGCCCTAAAATGAGCGCGCCCCAGGAGCAGACATAATCGATATAGCGGTTGCCGTCTACGTCGGTGAGCACTGCGCCCTTTGCAGAGCGGATGTAAAAGGGATTGCCACCTACCGCACGGAACGCCCGCACGGGGCTGTTCACGCCGGCAGGCATCCATTGTTGTGCCTTAGCATACAGCTGATTTGACCTTTCGTGAATCATCTCGGTTGTTCTGCCAACAGTGTAGTTGGGTACATTATACCTCAGGGGACGGCGAGCATCCCGTGCGGGGGGAGGGTATTAAAGTGAGTTTTAGACCGCTACCAGTCCATATCCTCTGCTTCGCGCCTCCTCCGATATGTAGGGGCATAGCGGGTCGCTCTCCAGCGGGTCACCTGTGTAGGCGAAGGCGCGTGCCCGTGAGCCTCCACATATCTTGCGATAGTCACAATACCTGCATTTGCCTTTCAGCTGGTCCACATCCCGCAGAGACCGGAAGAGCGGCGAGTGCCGGTAAATCTCCACCGGACTTTGCTCACGCACGTTGCCCGCTTTTCGCGGCAGGAACCCCGAAGGGTATACGTCCCCGATGTGCGAAACGAACATGATGCCCGCGCCGTCACGAATGCCGAAGCCGCGCCGGATGGTCTCGGCGATGCGGTTGGGTTTCTTGGACAGTTCATGTTGCAGGGCAACGCGGCGGTAGTGTGGCGCCTCGGTGGTTTTGATGTCCAACTTGCCTTCGTTCGCCCTTTCAAAGAGCCATTCACAAATACGTTCGCTGTGCTCGGGGGAGACCTCTTCCAGCCCTTTGCCTCGCCCTACCTGAATCAGGAAAAAGAGGCTCCAGCGCGCCGCGCCCAGGTGGGTAATCAGGTCGTACACCGCGGGCAGGTCGTCGGCGGTCTGCTCACAGACGAGGGTGTTGACCTGGATCGGCAGATTCACATCGCGCGCCCATTGTGCTGCGCGCACCGTTTGCTCGAAGCTGCCCGCCACCTGACGGATGCCGTCATGTCGCTCGGCGGTGGAACCGTCGATACTCAGCGCCATCATCCAGATACCTTCTTCTTTGAAGCGGCGCACAATGTCGGGAGTGAGTGCATAGGTTCCGCTGGGTGTGATGGCGACGGTGAAGCCCCGTTCACGGGCGGCGCGCACCAGTTGCCACAGGTCTGGACGCTTCAACGGGTCGCCCCCCGTAATGACGATATGGGGCAGGGGAGTACCGAAGGCTGTCAGCTCGTCTAGCAGTCGGAACCCCTCTTCGGTAGTCAGTTCGTCAGGATGGCGGTTTGGCACCGCCTCTGCGCGGCAGTGGCGGCAAGCCAGTTCGCACGCGCGGGTGAGTTCCCAATAGACTAACAGCGGTCGCTGAGTGATGTCCAACATGGTTGTTTACCCCCAGGTTTCCAGAAATCCATCCATCGGCTGGTATATGGCGGTGTAGATAGGCGTATCGCGCAGGGTGTAACGACGCGCCTCGGTAGAGCGCAGTACACTTACCAGCTCCGAGAACTGTGGCAGGCTGTCGGTTTCATACACCACCACAAACTCCTGATCCTGCAGTCCGGTGGAGTAGAGCAGCAGCTGGGTAATCTCTGGATACTGCCTGCCGACCTTAATGTGTTCGTTCATCATACCCTGTCGGGCATCTTTACTCATCAGGTACCATTCGGATGTCTTAGCGAATGGATACACGATGAGGTAGGGTTTGCGCGTGTCGTCAAAGGGGCTGAGCTCCTGCTCCGATTTGCCCGGTGCGTAGACGGAGGGGCGCGTAAAACCCCACAGAGTGTTCACCGGTTGGACAAACTCCCTCCAGCTTGCGGTCACCCTAGCGTAGCGCAGGAAGAAGTGGCTGGCGACCTCGTTTTGCTCCGCGATGACCGCGCTCCACAGGATGAAGTCCGCCTCGGAGCGGGTGGGAAAAACGGTGTAGGCGTACACCCGCTCGCCCACTGATTGTGCCTCCTCAAGCAGACGCTGCAGGAGCTCGCGCCGCTCGTCGCGCTCTAGCTCCCAGTATTCTTCGGTAAAGGCGAAAACGCCGTAATGGTTCAGCTGCCTTTCAGCCATTCTGCTGCCTCCTTCGCCAGATAGGTGATGATCAGGTCTGCCCCCGCACGGCGGAACGCCATCAGCATCTCCAGTGCCACCGCGCGTTCGTCTATCCAACCCTTCTCGGCAGCAGCTTTAAGCATCGAATATTCGCCGCTCACGTTGTATACCGCCAGCGGTACCTCTACCACCTCGCGTACGAGGCGTACCACATCCAGATAAGCCAGCCCCGGCTTCACCATCACGATATCCGCACCCTGTTCCACATCGGCAATGACCTCGCGCACCGCCTCGCGGGCGTTAGACGGGTCCATCTGGTAGCTGCGTCGGTCGCCGAACTGCGGGGCGGAGTCCGCTGCCTCACGGAACGGTCCGTAGAACGCGGATGCATACTTCGCGGAGTACGCCATAATCGCGGTTTCGGTGAAGCCCGCCTCGTCTAGTTTTTCGCGTATCGCCTGTACCTGTCCATCCATCATCGCGCTGGGAGCCACGATATCCGCTCCCGCTTCGGCGTGTGCCAGCGCCATCTCCGCCAGGATGGACAGTGAGGCGTCGTTATCCACATACCCATCCTCGCGCACGATGCCGCAGTGTCCGTGCTCGGTATAGGCGCAGACGCAGACGTCGGTGATAACCACCAGCTCGGGGTTTGCCCGCTTGATGGTACGAATCGCCTGAGGCACCACACCGTCGCGCAGCGTTGCATAGCTGGCGTGAGCGTCTTTGTAGCCTGCGATGCCGAACAGCAGCACCGCCGGCACCTCCAGCGCGGACAGCTGTTCCACCTCTGCAGGCAGCAGGTCTACGCTCAGGCGAAACTGACCCGGCATTGCGCCAATCGGTTCGCGACGGTCGGTTCCCTCCTGCACGAAGAGGGGATAGATGAAATCATCGGGCGACAGGGTGTTTTCCTGTACCATGCGCCGCAGGCTCTTCGTGCGACGTAAGCGTCGCAAACGGTAAGTGGCATCAAGCGTTTGTTGCCGTGTGAGCATGTGCCATCGCCTCTTCCAGAATCGCTTGAATCAGTCCTTGCATCGTATGTTCGTTCGCCACGCGGGCGGGCTGGTAGCCCATCTCGCGCACCGCTTCGGCGGTAATCGGTCCGATGCAGATCAGAGGCACGGTGGTCAACCATTCGGCTCGTCCAGCCGCATCCAGCATCCTCGCCAGCGAGCGTACCGTAGATGGGCTGGTAAGCGTGATATAGTCGGGCGCTGGCAAGCCGGCGACATGTGCCTCCGCCTCTTCCACACTTTGTTGTACCCGATAAGCGGCTACCTCTACTACCTCTGCACCGCGTTGGCGCAGCTCTTCCGCCATCGCTTTGCGTGCGATGTCTGCGCGGGGCAACAGGATGCGTAACCCGTTTACCTCGCCTAAGGCATCAGGCAGAGCGTCGGAGAGGAATTCGTCCGGTACGGCGTCCGGGGCACGACATGCCTTTTCCAGTGCCGTTGCGGTAGCGGGACCGATGGCTGCCAGTCTACACCTCGCCAGAGCAGATACCGGAACCCCCAGCTCGCCCATCCGCCCGACGAAGCTGCGCACGCCGTTCACGCTGGTGAACACCACCCAGTCAAACCGCTCCAGCGAACGGATAGCATCGTCCACCGGTTGCCAATGCTTGGGGGGCAGAATGGTGATGGTGGGAAGCACTATCGGCTCCGCGCCCAGCGCGCGAAGCTGGGCAGCCAAATCTTCGGCTTGTTCAGCGGGGCGGGTAATCAGCACCCGCTTGCCTTGCAACGGCAGGTTCATCTCCAGCCCTCCAGCAACCTTGACGCACCGCGAGTCAGCAGCTGTCTCGCCAGCGTTGTTCCCAACATCTCCGCCTCTGAGGCTGTGCCTTCTATCGCATCTCGAATCAGCTCATGACCGTCGGGGGCGATGACCAGCGCGCTCAGGGTAAGGTAATCTCCGCGCACTTCAGCATACGCGGCGATAGGTACCCGACAGCCACCCCCCAGCGCGTGTAGCAGAGCGCGTTCGGCGGTTACCGCCTGGTGAGAAGGCAGATGGTCCAGTTTCTGAAGCATCTCCACGGTGGTTACGTCGTCCGTGCGGCATTCCAGCGCGAGCGCGCCCTGTCCGGGGGCAGGGAGTACCTGCTCGGTGTCGAACAGGTAAAGGCTCAGCTCGTAACCTTCAGGTGTGGTCAGGCTGGTGTCTTCCGGCATCTCAAGGAACCCCAGCCTCTGCAACCCTGCTGCAGCGAGCACAATAGCATCGTATGCCCCTTCGCGCAGCTTGCGGAGACGGGTATCCACGTTCCCTACCAGCGGCAGGTATTGCAGGTCGCGTCGCAGCCGTCGTAGCTGCGCGGAACGGCGCAGGCTTCCCGCCCCCACACGCGAACCCTCAGGCATCTCTGAGAACGTCGCTCCCCGGGAGATCAGCACGTCTCGCGCATCCGCCCGGGGAGGTACCGCTGCAAGGACCAGTCCCTCCACATGCTGGGTGGGCAGGTCCTTCAGGCTATGTACCGCCACGTCTATCTGCCCCTGCCGCAACGCCTCTTGCAGTTCCCTGACAAATGCGCCAACCACCTCGCGCTGCTGGCGGTCACCGCTGGTGCGGATGACAACGGTTTCAATGTGCAGGTCAGGATACTGCTCACGAAGTGCCTGCACTACCGATGCGGTTTGCGCCTGTGCGAGCGCACTTCCCCGTGTGCCAACGCGCACCGTGCCGCTTTTTGGCGTGTGGCTCACTGCTCCTCCTCCGATGAGGTGGCAGCAGCCAGTACAGGTTCTTCTTGTTCCAGCCCAAACAAGCGGGCGAGTATCAGCAAAGCGTCGTCCTCATCGAGGATATTGCGCAGCTCGGAAACAGGATGATGCAGAATCTGTTTCACAATACGAGTGGTCATCTGGTCGATAATTCGCCTCTGGTGTTCGCTCAGGTTGCCCAGTTTGGGCATAGCCCATTCTATCTGTTGTCGGCGTATCTGCTCGGCGCGCTCCTGCAGTGCCGCAATGAGGGGGGCAGCGCCGCGCGTATGCCACCAGCTCAGGTAGTCCTCCAGCTCTTCCTCGATGATACGCAGGGCGGCGGGTATTTCGCGCTCGCGTGCCCTGTAATGCGCGTCGGACAGCGCTTTCAGGTCCTCGATGTCGTACAGTCTCACAAAGGGCAGTAAACGCACCGCGGGGTCGGTGTTGCGTGGCACCCCCAGGTCAAGAATAATCAACGGGCGGTCCGCCCGCAAATGCTCCAGCGGAGCCAGACAGGTGGTATCCAGAATAGGGTGTGGTGCGGTGGTGGCGGTGAAGATAATGTCCGCTTCGGGAAGCACCTGTTGTAGCGCACCTAATGCCAGGGGGATAGCGCCGGTATCGCTGGCGAGGGCAGTGGCATACGAGAAAGTGTGGCTGAGGATGTAAACCGCCCTGGGCTGGAGTTCGGCGAGCTCTTTGGCTACGCGCCTGCCCATGGTACCGGTGCCGATAACGATGATGGTGGCGTTGTGAATATCCGGTTTGTGCTGCAAAGCTGCTCTGACTGCCAGCGAGCCTAAGGACACCACTTGCCTGCCCAGCGCGGTTTCTGCGCGCACGCGCTTGCCGACCACTACCGCCCGCTGGAACAACGAGTTCAGCAGCACCCCGACAGAACCTGCCTCCCGCGCCTTCTCCCACGCCTGCTTGACCTGTGCAAGGATTTCGGACTCCCCCAGCACCTGCGAGTCCAACCCTGCCGCTACGCGGAAGAGGTGCTCTATCGCCTCTTCGCCTCGTTTGATGTACAGATATGGCTGCAGTGTGCCGGGTGGTAATCCTTCCCATTCGTGCAGGAAATCGACCAGCAAGTTGTCGTGGGGTGTGCAGGCGTAAATCTCGGTACGGTTGCAGGTAGACAGGATAACGCATTCATCCGCACCGCGCTCTCGGAGCCATTCAAGGGCCTCCCGCAGCGCTGCGCCTTCAAAGGCGAATCGCTCGCGAGTTTCGAGGGAGGCGGTGCGATGACTTAACCCGACCACAACCAGTTTCTGCACGGCTTCCTCCCATGGTGAGGGTCTTCACTCAATAGTTTGCCCTAAAAAGTGCGCGATGTCAAGGGCAAATCGTGATTTTTTTAACGAAAAGAAACGAGCGTCCTCTTCGTCCATCCCCGTCCAACGCTTTCCCTTGGTGGGCTGAGCGCAGACGCACCAAACACACCGCGTCGGGGTGGTCAAGGGGCTGGGAGAGAGACCCCTTAACAATCTCAAATAATCTCACACCGAACGGCTGGTGCAATACTCGCGCGAATGGGGACAGCCCCAAACAAGCATCAGGACGCCTCCGGTCGCTTGAGCACTCTGCCCGCCAGCACCCCTGTGGGAACGCCCTGTTGCAGGGCGATCTTGCCGGATACCACAACATACTCAATACCCAGAGGCAGTTGATGAGGTTCCTCAAAGGTAGCGCGGTCCTGTACGGTTAGCGGGTTGAATACGGTGATGTCTGCTACCACGCCTTCGCGCAGTATCCCTCTGTCACGCAGGCCGAGCCTGTGCGCAGGCAAGCCGGTCATCTTGTGTACCGCTTCGGGCAGAGAGAGCAGGCGCAGTTCCCGTACATATCTTCCCAGCACGCGCGGAAAAGTTCCGTAGTTACGAGGGTGCACGCGGTCTACCGACATCTTGCCCAGCGGAGCGGTGGCGATGGCGTCAGAGCCGACCATTGTCAGAGGGTAGCGCAGAACCGTTTGCACGTCCTCTTCGCTGAGGGTGAATCGCGCCGCGCTGACAAAGGTATGTTCCTCCATCAGAATGTCCAGCACGCAGTCCAGCGGATGACATCCGCGTTCTTGAGCAATCTGCAGGATGCTTTTGCCCTGCAGGTCGCGGTTGTTTCGCGCCACCGCGATGACCACACGTTGCCAGTGCGCCGGTTCGGTCCAATCGGGATGTAACACCAGAATCTCCGCCTTTATCTGTTCGCGAAGAGCGGGGTTTGTCAGACGGTCTACGATAGCATCGGGCCCGCCTTCGGTTGCCCAATCGGGAAGGATGCCTGTGAGCAAGGAGGTGAGGTAAGCGTCGTATGGATACTGGTCCAGCATCACATCCAGCCCCTTCGTGCGCGCCTCTTCTACCATCTGTAATGTTCGGTGCACCAGCCCCCAGTTACGCACACCATCCGCCTTGTGGTGTGACAACTGCACAGGGATGCCAGCCTCTTCGCCGATGCGCAACGCTTCCTGGACCGCCTCTACCAGATGGTCTGCCTCATCGCGCAGGTGAGTGGAGTAGAACAGCCCATGTTTTGCTGCCACCTTCGCCAGTTCGATAATTTCCTCTGTTCGCGAGTAGGAGCCGGGCGCGTATTCCAGCCCGGTGGAAAACCCCCATACCCCGTCTTCCACCGCTTGCTCGATCAGCTCCCGCATTCTGCTCAGTTCCGTTGGGGTAGGGGCGCGGCGTTCCATTCCCATCACGCGCTTGCGTAACGTCCCGTGCGCTACCTGCGGAACGATATGGGTGGCGGTACCCCGTTCGCCGACCAGTTCATAGAAGCGCGCCAGCCTGCCTTCCCATGTGACGCGGATTCCATACGGGGCCAGCCAGCGACGCTCATAGGCGAAAATCGGTTCGTCCGTAATCAGCCCCATCGCGATACCGCAGTTGCCCACCACCTGCGTGGTAATGCCCTGTGCCAGCGCGGAAGTTTGTTGGGGGTTGTACAGCAGGCTGATGTCGGAATGGGTGTGGATGTCGATAAATCCGGGTGCAACGCACAAGCCTGCAGCCTCGATAACGCAGGGGGCGTGCGCTGCACGCAGGTCGCCAACTGCCGCGACACGTTCTCCACGAACGCCCACGTCGGCGACGAACGGTTCGCCGCCTGTGCCGTCCACTACCGTACCACCGCGTAATATCAGGTCAAAGCAGAGCGCGTCTTCGCTCACGGTGCCACCGCCTGAAAGTTGTGCTTGCCCCCTATTGTACCCTGCAGAAGGTGTTGTTTGTTGTGGTGGCGAAAAAGACAGCAGAGCGTCAAGCGTTCATCTTAATCATCACCAATCTAGAGGGCGAGCCCTCTGGTGAGTCGGAAATATGAGCAGAGCGAAATCCGCCCGCGCGGATTGAACAACCTGTGAAGACAGGTTTCTCCTCACCAGTGCCCACCATTTCAATGGAGGTGTCTGCCGAGATGGATGCAAGGCTGTCTTTTATCTTTGCACGAAGAAGCATTCGCCATTACACTTCGGAACCGATTAGCGATTCTGACGTGCGGGCGCTGCTGGATGCGGCGATGGCGGCGCCGTCCGCTCGCAACACCAGACCCTGGCATTTCGTGGTGGTGCGTGATCGCGAACAGCTGCGCCGTCTGGCGAACATCCACCCGAATGCGAATATGCTGGAGGGAGCTGCACTGGGTATTGCGGTATGCGGAGAACCGCGCGAGTCCGAGTACTGGGTTCAGGACACCAGCGCAGCCACCGAAAACATCCTGCTGGCGGCGTCCGCGCTGGGGCTGGGGGCAGTATGGGTCGGTGTGCATCCCAAGCCCGAGCGTGAGCAACGGGTGCGCGAGATACTGGGGTTGCCCGAGTACATTACCCCGTTGTGCCTGATTGCTGTGGGGCATCCGGCGGAGGAAAAGCCTCCACGCACACAATACGACGCCTCGCGGGTTCACTACGAGCGATGGTAGCTACCTCCGGGTAACGCTTGACGCTCCTCCTGTGATTTTGTATAATTCCGGTAGGTTCGTTGTATTCTTGAGTAATCTGGAGGTTTTCCGCTTTGGACACAAATACCCGCTGGTGGATCGTGATAATACTGGTCACGCTGGTATCAGCCTGGGTAGTCATCGTTCAACCGTTGACAACAGGCAAAGGCAAGGAACCCTTCAAACTGGGACTGGACCTCAAAGGCGGTGTGCGCGTGGTATTGCGCGCGCAGGTGGAGAAGCTTCCCGAGGAGAAACGGCGCGAGTGGAAGCCCCAAAATATGGCTTCCGTCGTGGACATCGTGGAAAGGCGTGTGAACCGGCTCGGCGTCACCGAGTCGGTGGTAGCACGGCAGGGGTTGGACCGTATTCTGGTGGAACTGCCGGGCGTCGTAGACGAGAAGGAGGCGTTGAGACTTATCCAGACCACTGCCCAGTTGGAGTTCTGGTACCTGCCGTCGGTGCAGAACGAGCGCAACCCGATGGCGCGCTACCGTATCGAGCAGAGAGAAGAGGGCGGACGGGAAGTCAACGTGGTCTACGACACGGTGCAGCAGAAGGAAGTAGATATCGTGGAGTTCCTGCAAGACCAGAAAGCGCGCGCGGCAGAGATGGGCGAGCAGAACCCGGTGGTCACCGGTGCGGAGCTGAAGCCTGTCTGCAAGCTGGTGCATGACCAGCTGGGCAGACCGCAAGTCTCGTTCGAGTTCAACGCAGAGGGCGCACGCCGTTTCGGTGACTTCACCCGCAAGCATGTGGGCGAGATCTTAGCCATCGTGCTGGACAACCGCATTATCTCCGCTCCGCGCATCAACGAAGCGATACTGGGCGGAAAGGGCGTGATTGAAGGCGGTTTCAGCGCGGTGGAGGCGGCGGAACTGGCAACCCTGCTCAACTCCGGTGCCCTACCGGTGCCTCTGGAGATTATTCAGATGACTAAGGTCGGCGCGACGCTCGGCAAAGAGTCCGTCCGACAGAGCCTGTGGGCAGGAGTTGTGGGCTTAGGACTGGTGCTGCTGTTCATGATTGGTTACTACCTTCTGCCCGGTGTGCTGGCGTCGTTGGCACTGGGGCTGTACGCGCTCTACTCGTTGGCGGCGTACAAAACGCTGGGTGTGGTGTTCACCGTGCCGGGCATCGCCGGCTTCATCCTGTCTATCGGTATGGCGGTGGACGCGAACATCCTCATCTTCGAGCGGATGAAGGAAGAGCTTCGCTCGGGCAAGACGCTGAAAGCGGCGATAGACGACGGCTTCAGGCGTGCCTTCACCGCCATCTTCGACTCGAACGTGTGTACCATTATCACCAGCATTATCCTGTTTGCGCTGGGCACGGGTGCGGTCAAGGGCTTCGCACTGATGCTGATGATAGGTGTCGCTATCAGCATGTTCACCGCGATTACCGTGACGCGCACCATGCTGTGGACGCTGGTCAGTCTGGGCATCGGCAGCAACCCGCGCCTGTTCGGACTGGGCAGGCAGTGGACGGTTCACTACGACATCGTGGGGAAGAAGAACCTGTGGTTCGCGATAAGCGGAGCCTTCATCGCCATAGGCATTATCGCGTGGGCGGTAGGCGGACTGAGGTTGGGCGTGGATTTCGCGGGCGGTTCCGAACTGCAGCTGCAGTTTGACAAGCCCGTCACCGCACAACAGGTACAGAGCGCGTTGGCGCGGGGTGGCTTCCGCGACGCGAAGGCGGTGGTCGGTGAGGGCAACCTCGTGTTTATCCGCACGCGCGAAATCAGCGCGGAGGAGAAAGAAGCCATCAAGCGTGCTCTTGCCGGTCTGGGCACGCCGGTGGAGCAAAGCTTCACGCAGGTCGGTGGCATCGTCAGCAAGGAGCAAACCCGCAACGCTGTGGTAGCCATCGTGCTGTCGGAGGCGTTGATTCTGTTATACCTGGCGGTGCGCTTCGCCATCGGCGGTATTCGCGAAGGTTTCAAGTTCGGTGTGGCGGCGGTAATCGCTCTGGTGCACGACGTGCTGGTGCTGGTAGGAACCTTTGCCATTATGGGCAAACTGCGCGGATGGGAGGTAGACGCGCTGTTCGTCACCGCGATGCTCACGCTCATCGGTTTCTCGGTGCACGATACCATCGTGGTGTTCGACCGCATCCGCGAGAACCTGCGCAACCGCATCCGCGGCGAGACCTTCCACGACATCGCCAACAAGAGCATCTTGCAGACCTTCGCCCGCTCCATCAACACCTCGTTGACGGTTGTTCTTACCCTGGTGGCGTTGCTGGTGCTGGGTAGTCCGGTGGTCAAACTGTTCACCATCGCCTTGCTGGTGGGTATCATCACCGGTACCTACTCTTCCATCTTCAACGCTAGCCCGATTGTGGTGTGGTGGGAGGAGGTTGCGGAGCGACGCGGGGCGCGTCCGGCGATGCCGCGCGTAGCGCCTGCACAGCCTTCGGAGGCAACGGTGAGGCGAGATGGTGCACCGGAGGCGGGTGCTGCTACTGCTACGACGAGCAGTAAGTCACGTCCCAAGCGTCGTCGCCGGGCGTAAACTGCCGGGAGCGGGTGAACCTTTCGCCCGCTCCTTTTGATTCACATTCATAGTGTGGGGGTAGTGTTGGTGACACGGGGTCTTTCTCATCGCGTACGCTGGCTTATTCAGCCGGGTCGCCCGGAAGTCGTTGCCAGACTTCAGCGAGAGGTGGGCGTCAGCGAGATTCTGGCTCGTCTGCTGGTGAACCGCGGCATTACCGAACCTGAACAGGCAGAGCGTTTCCTGAGCCCCGATTGGGAACACCTGCCCGATGCTTTCTTGCTGCCCGATGCCCAGATCGCGGTGAATCGCCTTTTGCAGGCGTTGGAACGCAAAGAAAAAATCCTCGTTTACGGTGACTACGATGTGGACGGCGTGACCAGCGCGGCGCTGTGGTACCACACGCTGAGCAAGCTGCGGGCGAACGTGCAGGCGAAAGTGCCTCACCGCAAGCGCGATGGGTATGACATCCGTGTGCCGGTGGTGGACGAGGCGCATCGACAGGGGGTGTCGCTTATCCTCACCTGCGACTGCGGCATTCAAGCGCACGATGTGGTGGAACGCGCTCGCGAGCTGGGGATAGATGTCATCATTACCGACCACCATGAGCCGGGTGAGGAAGTGCCCCGCGCTCTGGCGGTGGTGAACCCGCATCTGCCTCGCTCCCGATACCCCTTTCCCAACCTGAGCGGGGTAGGGGTCAGTTATCGTTTGGGGGAGGCGCTGGTGCGGGCGAAGGGGTTCTTGCCTCAGAACTACCGCAATCACTTTCTGGACCTTGCCACGCTGGGCACGATTGCCGACGTGATGCCCTTGATGGAGGACAACCGCGTGTTTGCCTGGTACGGTCTGCCGTCCATTCCGCGTTCGAAGCGACCGGGTGTCCAGGCACTGTTATCGGTGGCGCGTGTGCCCGCAGACCAGCCGGTAACCATGCACCAGGTGCAATTTGCGTTGGCGCCGCGTATCAACGCGGTGGGGAGACTGGATGACGCGGCTGTTGCGCTGGAGCTGTTGACCACAGACGACCCGCAGCGCGCCCAGCAGCTGGCGTGGGAGCTGGAGGAGCATAACCGGCGCAGGCGCAGCGAGCAGCAGCGTATTCTGGAGCAGGCATTGCAGCAGGCGGCGCAGCGTGACCTCGCCCACGAGTGGGTGCTGGTACTGGCAGGTGAGGAGTGGGATAAAGGCGTCATCGGTATTGTGGCAAGTAAGGTGCTGGAGCAGTACCACCGCCCGACGGTGATGATTTCGATGGATGCCGAGTGTGGGGTGGGGCGGGGCTCTGCGCGTAGCATCCGTCCATACGACATCTTCCGGGCGATTGAGGAGCGTCGCGAGCTGTTCATCGAGTGTGGTGGGCACACACTGGCGGCTGGCTTTTCCATTCGGATGGAGCATCTCGAAGAGCTACGAGAACACCTGAACCGTCTGGCACATGAGTGGATGTCGCCTGAGGACCTGTTGCCGCGGCTGGATATCGACGCGGATATCGAGCCTGCAGAGATAACACCTGCGCTGGTGGATGAGATAGCGCAGATGGAGCCGTTCGGACACGGCAATCCCGAGCCGATGTTCCTCAGCCGCGGTCTAACCATTCTGGAGAAGCGGCGGGTAGGCGATGGTTCCCACTGGAAGCTAACGGTGCGCGGGGAGGCGCTGCCTCCTACAGGTTGTATTGCCTTTGGTATGGGCGATTACGATGAGCGGTTCGAGGTAGGGGATGAGGTAGACATGGTGTACACTCCCCAGTGGAACGATTTCAACGGGCGGCGCGAAATGCAGCTTCAGGTGCACGATGTCCGACACAGTTCGGGTACAATAGAATAGTAGTAGCATCGAGATTGCCCCGGTACCCACGATGATGGCGCAGGTTAATCTGGAACATATCCTTCACGATAGCGGCACCGAACTGCCGGAAGAACTGCTTGCGCTTCTAGACAGGGTGCGCGAGTACCTTCCCCAGGCAGAGACCACCACTATCGTGCGGGCGTACAGGGTGGCTGAGTACGTCCACCAAGGGGAGACTCGCGCTTCTGGCGAGCCGTACGTCACCCACCCCCTGGCAGTAGCAGGCATCCTCGCCGAGCTGGAGATGGATGTTCCCACCATCGCCGCAGGTTTGATGCACGATGTGATTGAAGACGGCAAGGATGAGCAGGGTAACCCAAAGGTTACACTGGAGGATATACGTCGTCTGTTTGGCGATGAGATCGCTCTGCTGGTAGACGGGGTGACCAAGCTGGCGAGCTATCTGGATATCGAGCGGGAGCTGGAGGAGACCACCGACCACGAGAAGCGCAAGCGCAAGCGCGACGTGCTGCAGACGGCGGCGAACCTGCGCAAGATTTTCGTTGCGATGTCGCGCGACCTGCGGGTGATGATTATCAAACTGGCAGACCGCTTGCATAACATGCGCACTCTGGACGCCCTCTCCCGCGAACGACAGATACGAATCTCCACCGAGACCCTGCAAATCCTTGCGCCAATGGCACACCGACTAGGTATCTGGCAGATAAAGTGGCAGCTGGAAGACCTTGCGTTTAAATACCTAGAGCCGGAGAAGTATGCGGAACTTGCCGCTCGCGTGCAAAGCACCCGCAAACAGCGCGAAGCGGATATTAACGAAGCCATCCGCATCCTCAAAGAGCGACTGGAGAAAGAAAAGATACGCGCCGAAGTGCACGGCAGACCCAAGCACCTGTACAGCATCTACCAGAAGATGCTGCGCGAGGAGATAGACCTCGACCAGATTTACGACCTGCTGGCGATACGTGTTATCGTAGACACCGTTCCTGATTGTTACCACGCGCTGGGCGTCGTGCATGACCTCTGGCTACCCATTCCCAACCGCTTCGACGATTATATCGCCAAGCCCAAGCCGAACATGTATCAGTCGCTACACACGAAGGTCATCGGGCCCCGCCAGCAGCCGCTGGAGGTGCAGATACGCACCTGGCAGATGCACCGCACCGCCGATTTCGGCATCGCCGCGCACTGGCAGTACAAAGAGGGCGCAACTGCTCAGGACCGGTTTGAGGAGCGCATGCGGATGCTCCGCCAGCAGCTGTTTGAGTGGCAGACAGATGGAAAGGACTCCTCCGAGTTCCTGCGTTCCGTGGTCAACGACCTGTTCAACGACCAGGTGTTCGCGTTCACCCCGAAGGGACAGGTTATCGACCTCGTGGCAGGCTCCACACCAGTGGACTTTGCGTATCGGGTGCATACCGACGTGGGTAACACCTGCGTCGGGGCGAAGGTGAATGGACGCATTGTGCCCCTGAACTACCAGCTCAAAAACGGCGATATTGTGGAGATTATCACCCGCCCTAACGCCCACCCCAGCCGCGACTGGCTGAACTTTGTGAAGACCTCACACGCCCGCAGTAAAATCAAACAGTACTTCCGCCGACAGGCGCACGCCGAAAACGTAGCACGCGGCAGGGAGATACTGGAGCGAGAAGCGGAGCGTTTGGGGATGGAGCCCAAAGATTTGTTGCACGCTGACGCGCTGGAGGAGGTAGCCAGACAGCTGAATCTGCCAAACGCGGAAGAGGTGTACGCCGCCGTAGGCGATGGCCGTTACTCGGCGCAGGCAGTGCTGAACCGCCTCCTGCCCGAGATGCCCGTTCAGCCCACCCTGTTTCCCACCGGTAAGGTGATGGAGGGCGAAACCCGACTGACGGTGGACGGTATCGACAACGTGATGATTCGACGGGCAAAATGCTGTACCCCCCTGCCGGGTGATGAGGTGGTGGGCTATACTACCCGCGGGCGCGGTATGACCCTGCATCGTCGCGCCTGTAAGAACGTGCAGAGTTACCTCCTCAACGAGCCGGAGCGTCTGGTGGCGGTGCAATGGGATGCAAAGCCCGGCGCGTACTACGCCACTTCCCTGCACATCGAAGCCGCGGACCGCACCGGCTTGCTGTCGGACATCGCGAACGTGTTCGGCGAGGCGAAGACCAATATCACCTCCGTGCGCACCATCTCCCTGCCTAGTGGCGTGGCGCACATCGACCTGACGGTGGAGGTGCAGAACACCTCGCAGCTGCGCAATCTGATAGACAAGGTGCGCCGAATCAGCGACGTGCTGGACATTCGCCGTACGGGCACGATGGGGGAGGCAGCGTGATGCGGGCGGTGCTGCAGCGTGTTTCTCACGCCGAAGTGACCGTTGAAGGCGAGCAGGTGGCGGCTATCGGCAGAGGCTATGTGGTCTTGCTGGGTGTGACGCACGGAGACGACGATTCGGATGCCCGCTACATCGCCGACAAAATCGCCTCCTTGCGCCTCTTTGAAGACGAGGCAGGCAAAATCAACCTGGGCATTGCCGACATCGCCGGGGAAGTGCTTGTGGTGTCGCAGTTCACGCTGTATGCCGATTGCCGCAAAGGACGTCGCCCCAGCTTTACCGATGCCGCACCGCCGGAGGTGGCGGACAGGCTGTATCGGCGGGTGGCGGAGATGCTACGCGAGGCGGGCTTGCCTGTGCAGACAGGCGTTTTCGGGGCGCACATGCAGGTCGCGCTGGTCAACGACGGACCGGTGACTATCCTGCTGGATAGTCGGAAGGCGTTCTAAAACCGCTCACATCGCGTCCGCTATCGACTCGAAGACCGGTTCTGCCACGTAAATGGGCGAGCGGGTACGCAAGGCTAAAGCGATGGCATCGCTGGGGCGCGAGTCGATTTCGAGGCTCTCCCCGTTGCGCACGATGGTGATTTTGGCGTAGAAGGTGCTCTGCCACAGGTCGTCCACGATAATGCGCTCCACCGTACCGCCCAGACGCTCGATAACGTTCTTGAGCAGGTCATGTGTCATCGGGCGGTCGGGCACGTCGCCTTCCAGCGCCATCGAGATGGACAGAGCCTCGTACTTGCCAATCCATATCGGCACGCGGCGCCCGCGATTATCCTGCAGCAAGACAAAGAATTGAGGGGGTATGCCCGATTCCTGATGCTCGTACACGCCCACCACGCGCACCTCCTTCTCGTCTAGGCGGCGCGGTTCAACGCGGTCAAGCTCGTCGAACTCATCCGGCGGACCCTCGTCGTCTTGCCAGTCGTCGAACATGTCGCGGAAACGTTCGCTCATGCTGATCCCCCCTCAACACTCCGCGTGTTCATCAATCGGCTTCCTTAATATTCTCTACCACCCGCAGGAACTCCTCGTTCGAGCTGGTGTGGGAGAGCAAGCCGATGAGTTGCTCGATCGCCTGCATGGGTTCCATCGACGCCAGCATTCGTCGCAGCTTCCACACGCGGCGCAGTTCCTCTTCGCTAAAGAGCAGTTCCTCATGGCGCGTACCGGAGCGGTTGATGTCGATGGCGGGGAAGATGCGCCGTTCCGCCAACCCGCGATCCAGCACCAGCTCCATGTTGCCGGTACCCTTGAACTCTTCAAAGATGACGTCGTCCATACGGCTGCCGGTGTCCACCAGCGCGGTTGCCAGCACCGTAAGGCTTCCGCCCTCTTCGATATTACGCGCTGCACCGAAGAACCGCTTCGGGCGATACAGGGCAGACGGGTCCAATCCACCCGATAGCGTACGCCCGCTGGGGTTAACGGTGAGGTTGGACGCTCGCGACAGGCGGGTGAGGCTGTCCAGCAGAATCACCACGTCGCGCCGCGCTTCCACCAGCCTTTTCGCCATCTCCAGCACCATATCTGCCACGCGCATATGGTTCTCGGGCATCTCGTCGAAGGTGGAGCTCACTACGCGCCCCTTTACCGAGCGGCGGATGTCGGTTACCTCTTCAGGACGCTCATCCACCAGCAGCACCAGCAACACGATTTCGGGATGGTTGGCGGTGATGCTGTTGGCGATGGTCTTCAGCAGGGTGGTCTTGCCCGCTTTGGGCGGCGACACAATCAACCCGCGCTGCCCTTTGCCGATGGGCGCAATCAAGTCGATGAGCCGGGCAGAGATGTTTCGGCTGTCGGTCTCCATCCGAATGCGCTCGACA
Organism: Armatimonadota bacterium; assembly: GCA_049969495.1. Classification (GTDB taxonomy): domain Bacteria; phylum Armatimonadota; class HRBIN16; order HRBIN16; family HRBIN16; genus HRBIN16. The sequence goes on along the minus strand of JBMFOT010000016.1, from coordinate 33,565 downwards.
GGATAGATGGGGGTCAGGTCGTCGAAGTGAGTGCGGTGGCGGGCGTATTCGGGGTCCATGTTGTTGACCAGCTCCACCCGCAGTAAGCCGTAGTATTTCTCGTTCTCTTTGGGTGGGCGAACTACGCCGGTCACAGTGTCGCCCGTTTTCAGCCCGAACCGCTTAATCTGGGTCTGCGAGACGTAGATGTCGCCGCTGCCGTCGGCAGCGAAGTTGATGTCTCGCCTTAGGAACCCCCATCCATCGGGCAGGATTTCCAGCACACCCTCCGCCATGATTTGTCCGTTCGAATCCGTATGTGCCTGCAGGATGCGCTGGATCAGCTCCTGTTTGCGGATGTTCTCTTCTACTTCCAAGCCCCTGTCGCGGGCGATGGCGTGTAACTCCTCGAGCGATTTGCGGTCGAATTCCGCGAGGTCGATCGTTTCCATGCCGGTTTTCACCTTTCAACGTGTGGATATTCTTTACGCACTGCCTCGTACAGTGCGCTGCCACGAGGTCGGAATAGTCTGCGAGGTATAATAGCTATCACCTGCAATTCAGCAAGGGCTCCTGTGCTCTCCGTACAGGGCAGATACCCGCGCTTGGGAATCTGGAAAAACCTCTGATTGTTTCATGTTCACTGGCGATGGCGAGGGAAGACACAGGAACTATCCCACCACCTATTATAGCCTATTTTTCGTGCGGAGTCTACCCCTGCACCCATTTCAACGAGTTTTTTGCACGATTATTTTGCGGATTCCTCCTCCAGTATGCCGATATAGGGCAGGTTGCGGTACAATCCGGCGTAGTCCATCCCATAGCCTACCACAAACACGTCGGGTACTTCAAATCCCCGGTAGTCGATGGGCACGTTCACGACGCGTCGCGCCACCTTGTCCAGCAGGGCGCACACCCTCACGCTGGCGGTGCGGTGCATCTTCATGTTTTCCAGCAGGAACTCGAGGGTCAGCCCGCTGTCCACGATGTCCTCTACAATCAACACATGCCGTCCGATAGGGCTTTCGTCCAGGTCCTTGAGGATGCGCACCACGCCCGATGACTTCGTGCCGTTGCCGTAACTGGAGATGGCGACGAAATCGTAGTCCACCTCCCCGTCGATGGCACGCAGCAGGTCAGACAAGAACACCGCTGCCCCCTTCAGCACACCGACCAGCAGAATGTTCTTGTCACCGTAGTCCTGCCGGATTTGCCTGCCCAGTTCCGCTACGCGCGCCGCTATCTGCTCTTCGGAAATCAACGGTTTGATAGTGGATTGTAGTACGGTCGTCATTGCTGTCCCCCCGCGAAACGTTGATGGAAGAGTGAAGTTAATCCTATTATGGCACATTTTCGCGCAGATTCCCACTCATTCCCACTCGATGGTAGCGGGCGGCTTGCTGGTGATGTCGTACAGCACGCGGTTGACACCCGGCACCTCGCCCACGATACGGTTACTGATGCGCTCCAGCACCTCGTAGGGCAGCCTCGCCCAGTCGGCGGTCATAGCGTCTTCGCTCACAACCGCTCGCACCACGATAGGATGGGCGTAAGTACGCTGGTCGCCCATGACACCCACACTGCGCACCGCTGGCAACACCGCGAACGACTGCCATATCTCGCGCATCAACCCCGCTCGCCAGATTTCCTCCAGCACGATTTTGTCCGCCGCGCGCACCATCTCCAGACGCTCGGGTGTGACCTCTCCGGCGATGCGCACCGCCAGCCCCGGTCCCGGGAAAGGTTGGCGCCACACGACCTCTTCGGGCAAGCCCAGCTCCGCCGCAACAGCACGCACCTCGTCCTTAAACAGATAGCGCAACGGCTCAATCACTTTCAGGCGCATATCCGGCGGCAAGCCGCCTACGTTGTGGTGTGTTTTGATGGTGGCGGAGTGTTTGGTAGCGCCGCTTTCAATCACATCGGGATACAGCGTGCCTTGCGCAAGGTACTCACACCCGCGCAGCTCGTCGGCGTGCTCCTCGAACACGCGAATGAAGGTCTCCCCGATAATCTTGCGCTTCTGTTCGGGGTCTTCTACACCTTTCAACCGCTCCAGGAACCGCTCGCGGGCGTCTACGTACACGAGATGTACGGGGAAGAGGCGTGAGAAGGTCTCGCGTACCTGTTCTGCCTCGCCTGCCCGCAACAGTCCGTGGTCCACGAACACACAGGTGAGCCTCTCGCCCCCGATGGCGCGATGCACCAGCGCGGCGACGGTCATCGAGTCCACCCCTCCGCTCACCGCCACCAGCACGTGCCCATCGCCGACCTGTCGGCGTATCTCCTCCGCCGCCTGCTCCACGAAGTTGCCCGGCGTCCAGTCACCTCTGCATCCGCACACCCGCTTGAGGAAGTGGTCTATCAGCTGCTTGCCGAATGGGGTGTGGTGTACTTCGGGATGGAACTGCACTCCGTAAAAGCGGCGCGCCGGGTCAGCCATTGCGGCAACCGGGGTCGACTCCGTGACTGCGGTCACGCGGAAGCCGGGGGGAGGTTGCAGCACTTTGTCGCCGTGGCTCATCCAGCAGGTCAGGTGTGTGTCGAAACCGGCGAAAAGAGGGTCTTCGGGTTCTATCACGGTCATCTCCGTGCGTCCGTATTCCCGCCGCTCAGAAGGCTCTACCACGCCGCCCAGCTGGTAGCTCATCAGCTGGTGCCCGTAACAGATGCCCAGAATGGGAATGCCCAGCTGGTAGATGCCCATGTCCGCCCGTGGAGCATCTGGCTCGTACACGCTGGCAGGTCCGCCTGACAGCACAATGCCTTTCGGTTGTCGGCGGGCGATTTGCTCAGCGGGCGTATCGGCAGGGATAATTTCACAGAACACGTGGCACTCGCGAATGCGCCGTGCGATGAGCTGCGTATATTGCGCTCCGAAGTCGATAACCAGAACGGTTTCGGTATTTGGTGGTTGCGGCATAGTGAACCCCAGCGCTTGATGTCCGCTTCACATACAATATATCCGAAATCGGCATAGAAAATCAAAGGATTCCCCTCGTAAATATGCTAAAATAGCACCGATGACCTTGAGGCAGGAGGCTGGTAGCGATGCCCTTGAGCGAGGAACTGTTGCGTATTCTGGCATGTCCGGCGTGCGACGACCGTCCGCCGCTGCGCCAGGAGAGTGAGGAGAGCTTAGTATGTGACAAATGTCATCGTCACTACCCTATCCGCGACGGCATCATCGAGCTGCTCGTAGAGGAAGAAACGGAACAGCAGACCCAGAGGTGAGGAGAACAAAATGCCACGAGTTGCAGTGATTCACGGTCCTAACCTGAACATGCTGGGGATAAGGGAGACGGAGGTTTATGGTCACCTGAACCTGGACCAGATTAACCAGCGTATCCTGGAACGGGCGAAGTCGCTGGGATTGGAGGTGCGTATCACCCAATCCAACCATGAAGGGGAGATTATCGAAGCCATCCATGAAGCTCTGCAGTGGGCAGACGCGCTGATTATTAACCCCGGCGCCTACACACATTACAGTATCGCCATTCGAGATGCCATCACCGCAGTACGTTTGCCGACGGTGGAAGTGCATCTTTCCAATATCTATGGACGGGAAGAGTTTCGCAGGCATTCGGTGACCGCACCGGTGGCGCACGGGATTATTGCCGGCTTTGGCGTGATGAGCTACCTGCTGGCTCTGGATGCAGTGAAGTTTATTCTGGAGGAGAGCCGTCGATGAGCTGGAGGTTTGCTCACCGGATAGAACGCCTACGTGCCCGAATGGAAGAACCTTTTCTCGAAGCCTTTTTGATTACCTCTCGTCCGAATGTGCGCTACCTGAGCGGTTTTACCGGTAGCGCAGGCGCTCTGCTCATCGGCAGAGATTTTACCGTGCTACTTACCGACAAGCGATACACCCTGCGTGCCCAGAAGGAAGCGCCCGGCTTCGAGGTGATAGTGCCCGACAACCCGGATGACGATATTCTGAAAACCCAGCTGGAGACACGCGGTCTGTGTAAAGTGGGCTTTGAGGCGAACCACGTCACCGTGAAGACGCTGGAAGGCTGGCGAGAGAAGTACGGCGAACTGGGTGTGGAGTGGGTTGCTACCAACAGCGTGGTGGAAGAGCTACGACTGGTAAAGGACGCCGAGGAGATTGCCTTTATCCGCGAAGCCTGCGGTATCGCCGATGCCGCCTTTAACCATATCCGGCTCTTCATGCAACCCGAAATGGTGGAGATAGACGTGGCGATGGAGCTGGAGTTTTTTATGCGCAGACAGGGAGCGCGTCGCCCCGCGTTCGAGAGCATCGTCGCTTCGGGTGAGAACTCCGCAATGCCCCATGCGGAAACCTCTGAACGACGCTTCCGTCCGGGTGACTTCGTGACGCTGGATTTCGGCGCAGAGGTGAACGGCTACTGTTCGGACATTACCCGCACAGTGGTTATCGGCAAGGCGACGGAAGAACAACGACGCATCTACCAGACGGTGCTGGAGGCGCAACAGCGCGCTATCGAAGCCATTAAGCCCGGGGTCAAAGGCTGTGATGTCGATGCCGTCGCCCGACAGGTCATCACTGACGCTGGTTACGGAGATTACTTCACCCATTCGCTGGGGCACAGCATCGGCTTGAGCGTGCATGACGGCATGGGTTTTGCGCAGAAGTCAGAGATAGTGCTGGAGCCGGGCATGGTGTTTACTGTGGAGCCGGGCATCTACATCGAGGGATTCGGTGGCGTGCGCATCGAGGACGACGTGCTGGTGACGGAGCAGGGTGTGGAAGTGCTCACGCACGCCCCGAAAGAGCTGATGGAGTTCCCGAGTGAATAGAGGAGGGGAATGATGAATCTTCTAAAACGCTTGCTGGCAATTGCTCTCTTGCTGGCGTCTGGCGCTTCGCCCCTTATCGCTTCCGACGCGCCGCCGCGCTATTGGACACTGACCATCTTGCACACGAACGATACGCATGGTAACCTGTTGCCGTTCAACTATCCCGACCCGCCCGACCCGAACACGCAAGAGGCGCAGCTTGCACTGCGTCGCAATATCGGGGGGATCGCCCGACGCGCAACGCTGGTGCGCCAGCTACGCAATGCCTTCGGCACGATATGGGTGGCGGATGTGGGCGATTTTTGCGACGGCACCGCCTTCTCGGTGGAGTTCCGCGGCGAGGCGGACGTGGCGGCGATGAACGCGCTGGGCTATACTATCGCCACGCACGGCAACCATGAGTTCAACAACACTCGTGCCCAGTGGCAGAAGCTGGTGCAGATGGCAAAGTACCCGGTGGTGTGTGCCAATGTGGTGGATGCCAACACCAAGCAGCCTTTGCTGAAACCGTTCGAGATACTGCAGGTGGAGGGAGCGCGTGTGGCCGTGTTTGGACTGGTTACCGAAAGTGCACGCGGTTATCCCGCCACCCGCGAGGGGATAGAGATACAGGATGCGCTCGATACTGCCCGACGACTGGTGCCTGAATTGCGCAGGCAGGCGGACGTGGTGGTACTGCTTTCCCATCTGGGCTATGAGGTGGACCAGAGGCTGGCACGTGAGGTGCCCGGTATCGATATCATCGTCGGCGGGCATTCGCACACACGGCTGGCTAAACCTGACTTTGTGTCCACGGGAGCTCCCACCAGCGTGTTCCAGAAGAACGGTACGGTCATCGCACAGGCGTTTCAGTGGGGCGGGGAGCTGGGCAAGCTGGAGATACTCCTGCGACGAGACCCCAGCACGGGCAAGTGGACGTTCATGAGCTATCGCGGCGAACTGCTTCTTGTCTCCCCGCATATTCCCGATGACCCTGCGGTGAAAGCGGTGGTGAATCGCTACTGGAAACCGATGAAGGGATATTACGGCGTTGTCGTTGGTGAGGCGGAAGATGACTTCACCCATCGCGGCGACGACGATGCGGAATACAACCTGGTGGCGGATGCTGTGCGCGAGGTGCTGGGCACGGAAGCAGACCTGGAGAACATGGGAGGCGTGCGCGCACCCATCCTGCGCGGTCCGATTACCCGCTACGACCTCGCCAAGGCGCTTCCCTTCGGTAATACGATGGTGAAATTCCGTGTGACAGGGGCGCAATTGCGTGAACTGCTGAAGAGAACTCGCCCGGCGGTTTCCGGTATCCGTTACCGCTATCGGCGAGGGGAGCTGACGGAGGTGACAATGAACGGTCAACCGCTACAGGACGATCGGCAGTATGTGCTGTCCACCAACAGCTACTTTGCCCAGCGTTACCTGCAACCGATGGGTATCGCCTACGAAGATACGGGCAGGAAGAGGCTGGACATCGTGTCAGAATACATCTTGAAGCACAAGCGTATCCGCCCTGCGTATGACGGACGGCGCATCGTAGACGAGTCGGTGTACTAGGAGGTACTGCATGAGCGATATTCTGGAACAGACGTACGAGAAGTATCTGCAGTACGTCAACCCCGGGCTGGCGCAGCTGATGAAATTTGCCGACTTCGGGGTGGAGATGCGCGCGGAGGGGATGCTTGTTTATGACCACCAAGGGCGTGCCTACCTGGACTTTTTGGGAGGGTACGGCACGTTTGCGCTGGGGCATCGCCATCCGAAAGTGGTGGAGGCGGTGAAGGCGCAGTTAGACCGAATGCCGCTCTCCAGCAAGGTGTTCTTCAGTGCGCTGGTTGCGGATTTCTGCGAGGCGCTGGCGAAAGTGCTGCCCGGCAGCCTACAGTACAGCTTCTTGTGCAACAGCGGCACGGAGGCGGTAGAAGGTGCGCTCAAAATCGCCCGCAAGTTCACCGGCAAGCACAAGTTCATCGCTACCGTTGGGGGGTATCATGGCAAGAGTATGGGCTCGCTCAGCGCGACGGGGCGCGAACAGTACCGCCAGCCGTTCTATCCGCTGGTGCCCGGCTTTGTGCACGTGCCCTTCGGCGACGTGGACGTGGTAGCGCGGGAGATGGACGAGGACACGGCAGGCATCATTTTGGAGCCGATTCAGGGCGAGGGAGGCATCTTCCTGCCTGGAGAGGATTACCTGCCCAAACTGCGTGCGCTGTGCACCGAACGCAAGGCTTTGCTGATTATCGACGAGGTGCAGACCGGCCTGGGGCGCACGGGCAAGATGTTTGCGGTGGAGCACTGGGGTGTGCAACCCGATATTATCACGCTGGCGAAAGCGCTGGGCGGTGGGGTAGTGCCTTCGGGGGCGTTTTCCTCCACGCCTGAAATCTGGGAAAAGGCGTTTGGTGACAACCCGCTGATCCACACCAGCACCTTCGGCGGCAACCCGCTGGCATGTGCGGCAGGCATCGCTACTCTGCAGGTCTTGCAGGAGGAGAACCTGCCTGCCCGGGCGGCGGAGCGCGGCGAACAGCTTATCACGGGGCTGAGCGCGGTACAACAGCAGTACCCCGATGTGGTCACCCAGGTGCGCGGCAAGGGGTTGATGGTAGGCGTAGAGTTCGCCATCGAGGACGTGGCGAAGCTGGTGATTGGCGGGATGACCCGTCGCGGTGTGATTGCGGCGTATACGCTGAACAATCCGCGTGTTATTCGCTTCGAGCCACCGCTGATTGTCTCGGCGGAGCAGATAGACACCGCCGTCTCAGTGTTCGCCGAGTCGGTGGAGGAGTCGGTAAAGGGGCTGAGGTCGCTGGGGTTACTGTGATCCCTTTTGTAACGCCTCCTCCAGCTCCCTCTGTATCGCCGTAATTGTTACGTCGCCCCGCGTGCGTTCCAGCACCGCGCGCAGGGCGTCTACACTGCGACGCAAACCGCCCGTGATGGCATCGGGATAGTCGAAGGTGACCAACATGTAGTAGATGTCATCCATGTCCGCCAGCAAACCCTCTGCCTTCGTGGTATCACCATGCCGCAGCAGGTCTAAAATATGCCGTCGGCACTCGCTGGCGGCTTCGCACAGCGCGTTCAGGTAAGCAGGAATTTCCATCCGCAGTGCGGTAAACGCCGGTAGCGGTTGCCCCTGCACCAGCGCGTGCAGTAAGCAGGCTTCGGCGTATTCCTTCAGCGCGTCCTGTACGTAGCCTGCATAATAGATATCGGGGTGATTCTCACGCAGGGTATTCAGCTCTGCAGCACGTTGAGCGGCTTCCTGTAAGCCTTGCTGGGCGCTTTCAAACTCGTGGCGATGGATACTGCGCACAGTGGTGGCGGAAAGACGTATCAGCTCGCGCGACTGGCGCAGAGCCTCTTCCCGCACCGCGTCTTTGATGTCCAGAACCGCGCGTATCGCTTCGGACAGGGATTGCAGCTGATGGTTCACTGTGATGCCTCCTTATCTGCGAAGGAGTTTATGGCGTCCTGTCATGGCCTAAAACAGTCTTTCTTGTTGTTCTGCCGGCTCCGTTGCCTGCGTGTGGGTGTTACGCCTGGTGCGTCGATGCCCGTTGCGTGGGGCGTTCAGCACACGGTGGCAGCGGCGACAGCGTGCCTCATACTTCTCTGCTGCGCCGATGAGGATGGTGGGTTCATCCCACGAGGCGGGGCGTCCATCCACCAGCCTCTGTGTTTTGCTCGCCAACTGCCCACACCGTGCACAAATCGCCCGCAGTTTAATCACCTCGTCCGCCAGAGCCAGCAGAACGGGCATGAACCCAAATGGCTGACCGCGAAAGTCCTGGTCCAACCCTGCCACAATCACCGTTCTGCCTTCGTTCGCCCAGCGATCGCACAATGTGACAACACCCTCGTCGAAGAACTGTACCTCCTCGATGGCGATCACCTCGGTATCGGGTTCCACCAGACGCTCCAAATCCGCGCTGGAGGAGACGGGTATTGCCTCGAAGCGCACGCCGTTATGTGTGGCGATGGCAGCGCTGTCCCATCGGTTGTCCAGAGCGGATTTGAACACCTGTACCTTCTTGCGGGCATACAGAGCGCGACGCACCTGGCGTATCAGCTCTTCCGATTTGCCCGCGAACATGCTTCCCGTAATCACAATCAGCGTGCCCACCGGCTTTGGCACCTTCTGTTATCCCTCCCGTTCCACCATGAGATACGCGATAGCCCGCAGCGGCTCCGCGCTCTCGCCAAAGGGACGCAGTGTTGCTATGGCTTCTTGCACCAGCTGATGCGCCCGCCGGTGTGAGGCTTCCACGCCAAACAGCGCAGGATAGGTAACTTTACCTCGTGCGGCATCCGTACCCACCGCCTTGCCTGTTTTACGCGGGTCGCCGGTGACGTTCAGCAGGTCGTCGGCAATCTGAAACGCCAGCCCGGCCAGCTCTCCGTACCGGCTCAGAGCGTCCACCTGCCATTGTTCTGCCCCTGCCAGAATCGCCCCCGATACCACCGAAGCCCGAATGAGCGCGGCGGTTTTGTGGCGGTGGATGTACTCAACAGTATCGGCGTCTGCCTCCTTGCCCTCTGATTCGATGTCCACCATCTGTCCACCTACCATGCCGCGCGTGCCGGATGCTTCCGCGACCAGTTGTAATACCTGTACCACGCGCTCGGCAGGGACGGTATCGGCGTTGCGTGCTATCAGATCGAAGGCACTGGCAAAAAGGGCGTCTCCGGCGAGTATCGCCACCGCTTCGCCGAACTGCACGTGGCAGGTAGGTCGCCCTCGCCGCAACGTATCGTTATCGATGGCGGGCAGGTCGTCGTGAATAAGGGAGAAGGTGTGAATCAGTTCTACCGCACAGGCGGTCGGCAGTACCATCTCCGCTTCGCCGCCGACTGCCTCCGCACCGGCAATCACCAGTATTGGACGCAGCCGCTTCCCACCCGACATCGTGCTGTAGCGCATCGCGCGGTGCAGGCTCTGTGGGCGAACATCTTCACCGGGCAGATAACGCTCCAGCGCGTCATCTACCAGACGAACGCGCTCGCGCAGGTACCGGTTCAGATCAAATGACAGGGAAGCGTTCACTGCGTCTTCAACCTCATCTCCGCCGCGCGTACCGTGTTGGAAAGCAGCATCGCGATAGTCATGGGCCCTACTCCGCCCGGCACGGGCGTAATGTACGATGCTACCTGTGATGCCGACTCAAAGTGTACATCGCCTACGTCGCCGCTGCGCCCCTCCACGCGGTTGTAGCCTGCGTCCACCACGACCGCCCCCGGACGTATCATGTCGCCGGTAATCAGCTCCGCCCTGCCACATGCGGCAACCAGAATATCCGCCTCGCGGGTGACCGAGGGCAGGTCGCGCGTGCGGGTGTGGCATACGGTGACAGTGGCGTTACGCTGCAGCAGTAACAGCGCCAGTGGCTTGCCCAAGATAATGCTGCGCCCTACTACCACGGCGCGTTGCCCCTCAATCGGGATATGATAGCGGTCAAGCAGTTCCACAATACCCAGCGGAGTACACGAGACGAACTTCGCCACGCCTGCCACCAGCGCACCCAGTGAAGCGGGCGAGATGCCGTCCACATCCTTGTCAGGGGACAGGTGATTGAGCAGACGTATCTCGTCGAGGTGTTTGGGCACGGGATGCTGAACCAGAATGCCGTGTACGCTCTCATCGGCGTTCAGGCGGGCGACCAGCTCCTCCGCTTCTTGCTGGGTGGTGTTATGGGGCAAAGCGAAGGTCTCCGACTCGATACCCACGCCGCGGCACGCTTTTGCCTTCATGCGCACGTAGGTGTGAGAGGCGGGGTCATCGCCGATGATTAACACACTGAGCTTTGGCACGATGCCTGCCTCACGCAGCCGTTGCACCCGTGGCTTCAGCTCTTCGCGAATCTGCGCAGCGGTTGCTGCGCCATCCAACAATATTGCGCTCACCGATACTCCTCCAGATGTTTCAGTACGCTTGCCAGCACACCGTTGATGAACTTGCCCGACTCGTCAGAGTTGTATTTCTTCGCCAGCTCCACCGCTTCGCTGATGACGACGCTATGTGGCGTTTCGGGGTGGTGGAGCAGCTCGTATACCGCCAGACGCAGCACGTTGCGATCGGGGACAGGTTGTCTCTCGGGAGGCCAGCCGATGGCGAAACGGGCGATAATGGAGTCTATTTTCTGCAAATTCTGCAGGGTACCCGAGGCCAGTTCGTAGGCGAATTGGTGTCCTCCCTCCTCGATAGGCATATGCTCTACTGCAAAGGCAAAGCACTCATCCAGCGGCATCTGCGCGATGTCCACCTGATATAACAGGCGCAGTGCCAGCTCTCTTGCCTGTCGGCGTATGCCCGGGCTATGTTTTCGCAGCGCGGAACTGCTCATGTTTCGCTCTCCTCACTCCGTGCCGTTTCGCAGGTGACGGCGCAGGAATTGCGTGGATACATTGCCCTTTTGATACTCTGGGTGTTCCATAATACGCTTTAGGAAAGGCAAATTGGTCTTTACCCCTTCGATCTGCGTTTCCTCCAGCGCGCGTCTCATCCGCGCGATGGCAGCCGGTCTGTCCTCCGCCCATACGATAATCTTTGCAAGCAGCGAGTCGTAGTAGGGTGGTATCTCGTAGCCCGGATACAGGTGGGTGTCCACCCGCACCCCTGGCCCCCCCGGAAGCACCAGATGCTTGATTTTGCCCACGCAAGGAGCAAAGTCGTTGTCCGGGTCCTCGGCGGTAACGCGGCACTCGATGGCGTGCCCTCGCCACTGCACATCGCGTTGAGAGAGGTGTAGCCGTTCCTTCGCCGCGATGCGTATCTGCTCGCGCACAATGTCCACCCCGGTGACCTGTTCGGTGACGGGATGTTCTACCTGAATGCGCGTGTTCATCTCGATGAAGTAGAAGTTACCCTTGCTGTCCAGCAAAAATTCTACCGTACCTGCGTTGACGTAGCCAACAGCTTTGGCCGCGCGCACCGCTGCTTCGCCCAGCTTCTGGCGCAGAGTTGGGGCAACTATCGACGCCGGTGCTTCTTCCACCATCTTCTGACGCCTGGCGGTCTGGATAGAGCATTCGCGCTCACCCAGGTGAATGACGTTGCCTTGCGAATCGGCGAGCACCTGCACCTCCACGTGGCGAGGGTCGGGGATAAATTTTTCCACGTATACCTCTGGCGAGCCGAACGCAGCCAGCGCCTCGCTCTGCGCCAGCTGCAGCACACGCGAAAGGTCCTCTGCATTTTCCGCAAGGCGGATGCCCTTGCCCCCGCCACCGGCCACTGCTTTCACCAGCACCGGATAGCCGATACGCTGTGCCTGTTTTAGCGCTTCCTGTTCGTTGCGTATCGCGCCGTGTGTGCCGGGCACCACAGGCACCTTCGCCTGACGCACAATCTCCCGTGCCACCGCCTTGTCGCCCATCTTCTCGATGGCGGAGGGCGGCGGACCGATGAACACCAGCCCGCTGGCTTCACACGCTTCGGCGAAGCTGGCACGCTCTGAAAGGTAACCGTAGCCCGGGTGGATGGCTTCCGCGCCGGTGATAATGGCTGCCATGATGACGTTGGGAATATTCAGATAGCTGTCTTTGCCCGGGCCGGGACCGATACACACTGCCTCGTCCGCCGCCTGCACGTGCAGGCTATTGGCATCCGCCTCCGAGTAGACGGCAACGGTGGCTATACCCAGCTCTTTGCACGCACGAATGATGCGTAGGGCAATCTCACCCCGGTTAGCAATCAGCACTTTCTGAAACATGCTCAAAACCCCTCGTGCGATGGAGTAGGACACTGTACTCGCCCGGTCTGGGGGTCATACCAGTAAGGTTGTTTGCTGACCGGGCAATACAGCATCTCCGCCGGTAATCGCAGTTCTTGTAAAGAGGCAGGTAAAGGCTCCTCGCCCGTCGGACGAGACATGCGGATGGAGAGGCGAATCTGCTGCAGGTTGTTCCGGCACTGTACCGCTAACGCCGCGTTTTCAGGCGTCTTACGGGGTTGACCGGACGGCTCGGTACCTCTGCCGGTATACTTCGGTAGCAGCCAGATTGCCAGAATCAGCAGCAGGGCGAGCACCACCAGTATCTCTATTAAACTCCACGCCTCATGAAAACGTTTCATCGCTTGCCTCCTCTATCAGGCGATACAGCGGCTGCCCATACTCTACTGCGATGCCCTCCTCGACAAGCACCTCCACAACGCGCCCGTTGACAGGACTTTGCACCTCATTCATCAGTCCCATTGCACGAATCAAACACATGACCTCACCCTGCTTGACAGTATCGCCCACCTGCAACGGCTTGGGGCGCGGCTGGAAGAAGCCCACCAGCGGCGAGCGTATCCATACCGAAGCGGGTTCAGGACGCGCCGGAGAGGGCTCTGCTATCGGTTCCTGAACTGCTGGCGCGGCAACCGCTGCCTGTCGGCGCACCCGCAACCGCCAGGTACTGGTTTCCACCTCCAGCTCGCTTGCGTCGCTATGGTGGAGCAGGTTCAGCAGGCGCTCAATCCGTTCCACTTCTACCTGTGCCATCGGCTACACCTTCAACTGAAAGATGAAGTATTCCACAATGCGCAGGATGTAGCTGACAAATATCACCGCGATGATGCCTATCATCATCCACGCAACGAATTCGGAAGAGCGTGCCAGCGACTCGATCTTCATATACTGCACTTCGCCGGTCGACGGCAGAAAGGCGAAACGGGCGACGAAATTATCCACCGCACGGAGCACCTGAAATAGCAGTTGTTGGGCTTGCTGCGCGTAGTTCACCACGATGGTGACTGCGGCCACTATCACGACAGGGGCAATGACCTGATACTTCTGCTGCTGTCGGTAGTTGTAGATGATGCAGTTGCGGCACCGTTCACGCTTCTCTTCTTCCGAGAGATGTTTGTTGTACGGGATGAAGCGCACGTTCTGGCGAGGGTCACTGCTTGGCGCGCCTTTGCCCTCCAGCGCCTGCAGGATGACGCGCTCTTCACACATACAACCCACCCCCTCCCGCCAGCAAGCGCGTCGGGCGTGGTAGATAGGGCAGCTCTTGCGGATGCTCGGGCGACAGAAAGGTAACTGCCAGCACTTGCCAAGAAGCCGGTTGGTCGGTTGGCTTTCTCGCGCCACATGTGCGCCGTACTGCAGGCTCCCCCGATTGAACATCTCGCGGAAGTAACCGGAGGTAACACGCATCCATACGTCCAACACTGCGAAGATGATACCCGGCACCAGACACAGTAACCCCGCCTGCTGGAAAGCCACCACCACTGTGGGCAAAAGGGTAGGTTCCCGCCCTTGTGGAGCGAGATGGATGAGACCCACAGGCGCGCCCAGAGCCAACAGAGCCGCCAGCAGCAAAAAGATATAGCCGATAGTGGTCTCCTGAATGTACAGCAAGGTAAAGCTCGCCGCGGCAGCGGCGGTGCTTATTAACAGCGCGCGCCCGGCAAGATTCACGTTCTGCTCCACACGCAAACGCTCGGCAGGGGGCAGGGTTGCCCACGAGCTGACCATGCCGGAAAAAACGCCCCAGAGCAGATATGCAACTGCCAGTACCGCACCCACTGCTGATACAATGCCAACAAGTTGCAGCAGGTCCTGAAGCAGTTCTGCGGTCTTACGGGCGCGAAAGGAACGAACCGGGCGACCCATCGTCTTCGCCCCCTTTCTCTACCGGTTACTGCGCTTTCACGCGCTCCAGGTACTGGTCTGTTCGCGTGTCCACCTTGATGATGTCGCCTACGTTAATGTGAAACGGTACGCGCACGACCGCGCCGGTTTCGAGCGTAGCGGGCTTCGAGCCGCCGGAAGCGGTATCTCCGCGCACGCCGGGATCGGTCTCCACTACCTGCAGCTCCACAAACCAGGGTATCTCCACGCCGACCACACGCCCTTCGTGCATCAGCACCGTTACCTCCATGTTCTCTTTGAGGTACTTGATGCCATCGCCGAACTGCTCGCGGCGCACCATAATCTGGTCGTACGTGTCCATGTCCATCAGGTAGTACTCGTCGTCCTGATTGTACAGGAACTGCATGGGTTTGCGCTCCAGAAACGCCTGCTCCATGCGCTCGCCGGCGCGGAAGGTTTTATCTATCACCGCACCCGTGCGCACGTTCTTCAGCTTGGTGCGCACAAACGCACCGCCTTTACCGGGCTTGACGTGCATGAATTCGATAATGGTGTAGATGTCGCCATCTACGATGATATGTAGACCGTTGCGGAAATCGCTGGTGTCTATCAAGAAAACGAACCTCCTATCGTGCTCAAAATCCTTAAGCAGTATATCAAAGAGGGCAGGGTGAAGTCAACGGATGAAGGTGCCACCCCCGTACCGCTACCTGTTTTCCCTGTTCTTGGCAGGAATCCCCGTATTTTGCGAAGCCCATCTGCGCCACTTCTTGCTATCTAATAAGGGTGACTACATTTTTAAGGAGGTAGTGCACACATGCAGAAACGCGTTTCTCGATGGCTCCTGCTCGTGGTGGCGGGGGTGATGGCGCTGACTGTCTCCGCCAGTGCAACCACCAACGTGGTGGGGTCTGCGGGGGCAGGGTGGCAGGCATGGTCCGCACCGAACCAGGATGGTGATCCCTATTGGGATAACGTGTCCATGGACGGCAACAAGAAGAATATCGGTTACTTCCTGAGCAAGACCGGTGGCTTCAGCAGCCATCCTGCCAGCCCGAACATCACGCCGCCCTGGTGGGGCTACAGCAGCGGCAGCGCAGATCTCAACTTCCACTTCAACAGCAACCTGCCTCAGACAGTGAAGCTGGTTGTCGAGGTCGCGGGGCTCAGCAACGTCAATGAGTTGGGCTGGTATGACGTGAGCAATCCCTCTGTCGGCGGGGTTATCTTCCCCGGTCCGGCTGGGGCAGGTTCTACCACCGTATTCACGCCCAGCGCCAACTTCGGTCTGTATATCAAGACCGCGGGCGGCAAGAAGTACTATACCCAGTCTCTGCTGAACCCGTTGGCAGAGCAAAATCACCAGCACTTCGCGCTCTTCAAAGAGGCGCCCGGTGTCTACTGGATAGGCGTCGAAGACAAACCGGCGAATACCGGTGAGGGCTTCGGTGGCGACTACAACGACATGGTGATTCGCATGGCAGTCGTGCCTGAACCAGCCACGATGAGCCTGTTTGCACTCGGTTTGCTTCCTTTGCTGCGGCGGCGCAAAGCGTAGAACCATACCACATTGTGGCAACACGGAAAGAGCGCAGGGCACCCCTGCGCTCTTTTGTGTGCTTTCCGGTATAATAGAATCGCTATTCCCACAAGAGAGAGGCGAGGGAGATGAACGAAGCAGAGAAGGCGACGTGGCGCACGAAAGTTGGTCTGGCGGAGATGCTCAAGGGCGGCGTGATCATGGATGTCACCTCGCCCGAGCAGGCGGAAATCGCCGAGGAGGCGGGCGCAGTGGCAGTGATGGCATTAGAACGTGTGCCTGCCGACATCCGCGCGCAGGGTGGCGTCGCCCGCATGACCGACCCCAAAATCATCAAAGCCATCATGAAGGCGGTGAGTATCCCTGTGATGGCGAAGTGCCGCATCGGGCACTTTGTGGAGGCGCAGATACTGGAAGCGCTGGGTGTGGATTTCATCGACGAAAGCGAAGTGCTGACCCCTGCCGATGAGCAACACCACATCAACAAGCACGCTTTCAAGGTTCCTTTCGTATGCGGTTGCCGCGATCTGGGTGAGGCGCTGCGGCGAATCGGCGAGGGCGCGGCGATGATACGCACCAAAGGCGAGGCGGGAACGGGCAATGTCGTGGAGGCGGTGCGCCACATGCGCGCGGTGATGAGTGGCATCCGCTGGCTGCAGAGCCTGCGCGAGGATGAACTGATGGCGGCGTCCAAACAGCTGCAGGCTCCATACGAGCTGGTAGTGGAGGTGCACCGTACCGGTAAATTGCCCGTGCCGAACTTCTCGGCGGGTGGTATCGCAACGCCAGCAGATGCCGCGCTGATGATGCAGCTGGGTGCGGAGGCGGTGTTTGTGGGTTCTGGCATCTTCAAGTCTGGCGACCCGAAGCGCCGTGCCAAAGCTATCGTGGATGCGGTGACCTATTACAACGACCCCAAGATTCTGGCGGAGATTTCTGAAGACCTCGGAGAGCCGATGGTGGGCATCGATATCCGCCAGCTGGAGGAGAAAGAGCTTCTGGCACCGCGTGGGTGGTAGGACAGATGGGGAGGAGTGCGCTCCTCCCCGTGGAGGGATATGGTCTCACCCTGCCAGTCGCTCGCGCGCCTGCTGTAATCTCCGTTGAAACTCGCAGAGCACGTTTTGGGTCTCGTCCGCTTCGTCGTTTAACGTCGGCTCCGGCGTGAAGGGTTTGGACTGGGCGAGCACCCTGTCGAAACCAGAAGGAACATCCGGAGGCTCGCTCAGGTCCATTAGCAGGTTCACCTGCTGTGCTGTGGAGCCTATCAGCAGGGTTTTGCCCCGAACGGTGATGAGGTGTACCGCCCCTGCTCCCAGAAAGCGCGTGTCGAGCACAGTGATGGTTCCTTCGCTTTTTGGCGGGGCAAGGCGGGTAAACCAGTGGGCAACCTGTCCCTTGCTACCACCGTTCAGCGCACGTGGCAACCCCCACTTGATAAGAGCCAGCGTGACCACCAGCCCCAACAACCACCTCCACGCCTGGCTTGTGGGGGAGCCGACCGGCTCAGGCAAGGTTTCACGCCGCAGGGTATCCCAGCCTTCGCGTGGAGGCTGCACCGTTTTGGTATCCTGCGGCGGGGATGTTGTGGTTGATGGTGGCGAGACGCGATGCAGGCTGGGGGCGCCGGAGGCAGGTGGCGAGAAGGCAGACTCAGGCGGTGAAGCCGCTATCCGCGCTGCCGTCAGCGTGCAAAGCGCGAGGATAAACACGACTCTCCTCATGCCACCGCTCTCCGGCTAATCTCCACCAGCTGCTCCTGCGGATTGATAATCTCGGTAATACGGATGCCGAAGTTGTCCTCGATAACCACCACCTCCCCGCGTGCCATAATGCGTCCATTCACCAGAACATCCACCGGCTCGCCCGCCACGCGATCCAGCTCCACGATGGAACCGATGGTCAGTTCCAGCACATCTTTGATGAACATTCGCTTACGCCCCAGCTCTACAGTGAGTTCTAGCGGCACATCCAGTATCAGTTCGATGCCGGTGGGCAGAGGTTGAGAAGCCGCTTGCGCCAGAGGGACAAACGACTGGGCTGAGGCTGCCACTTCCTCCATCATTTGGAAAGGACTGCCTCCTGCAGAAACCGTCTGCTCCTGTGCTGTCGCTTGCGACGGCTCCTCTCCTGCTAGCCATAAACCAAACCGTTGATCGCCTATCACTGTCAATGTGCCTACGGGATTAGCCTCCACTTGCAACACGGCGTCCATACGCACTAGATTGTCTTGATTCAGCCATTCGATAGGGGGTTGGAGAGCATCGTGGTGAGCCTCCACCTGTAGCACGTTGCACTCCACACCGCTGGTATTGACGATTGCCTGTGCCAGCCCGCTTGCGATAACGAACAGCACCTGCTGCAGCACCTGCAACGTGCCCTCGTCGATCTCCGCTGGAGGGGAGGAGCCGTCGCCTCCCACGGCGATGTCCGCCAGCGTTGCCGCCGACGCGGTTTCCAGCGCGATAATCAGGGTGTAGGCAGTTGTGGTTTGAAGGGTGGCTATTCCGTAAACACGCTTCCCTGTGAACGTGTTTTCCAGCTCGGAAAGGGGCAGCAGAGTCACAAGAGGCGACGAAAGGGTTGCCTGCCGGTTCACCGCCTCCGACAGGGATACGGACACAGTGCCCCACAGGCTTTCTTGTTTCGCCGTAATCGTGTTGATATGCTCCAGGCTCAGGGATGCCATCGGCTACAACTCCTCCTCACGTAGATGATGGCGATGGATTCGACTTCGCAACGGGTTTGTTGGTGACAATGCTCTCTATCTGCACAACCACCTGTTTGCCTCGCAGGCCCGGTCGTGCCCGAAATTTCACCCTGTTGCCTACCATGATGTCGATGGGTTCATTGGTGCGGCGGGTCAGCAGCACCACGTCGCCTTCCTTCAGGTCCAGTATCTGGCGCAGCATCAGTCGCGTGCTACCGAGCACCGCCACAAGCGGCACCCGGGTCTGTTGAATCTGTTGAGCGATAAGCACAGCGTGTTGCGAGGGAGCACGTTTGCTACCGGAGAACCATCGCTGTGCGCTGAGCTTGGACAGGATAGGCTTGAGTAGCAGGTAAGGAATACACAGGCTCATTGCTCCGTGCGTTTCGCCCACACGGATTTCGAACAGAATAGAGACGACAATATCGTTCGGCGGCACAATCTGCACGAACTGTGCACTGGTCTCCATGCCCTCGCGAATGGGAGTGAAGCTGACAATGCCTTCCCACGCTGTGCGCAATGCCCCCAGAGCGCGGTCCACCACGTTCTCTACCAGCGGCCGCTCGATATCGGTGAGCGCAGCTTGCGGGCGTTTTACCACCGTGCCCGGGCCGCCCAGCAGTCGGTCTATCATGCTGATTACCACGTCGAACTCTATCTCCAGCAATGCCTGTCCGGACAGGGGTTGCATACTGAAGATGTTAATCAGACTGCTGGTGATAGCGCGGATGTATTCGTCGTAGGGAATTTGCTCCACCGAGATCAGGTCGATATGCACCGGCGCGCGCAGGTAGGCGGAGAGGGTGGAGGAGAACAGCCGCGCGAAGGTCTCATGCAGCATCTGCATGGTGCGCAGCTGGTCCTTGGAAAATTTGTCAGGGCGACGGAAGTCGTACACCTCGTAGGCGATAGGAGCACGCCGGTCGGCTTTCGCTGTTCCGGGCACCTGAGCAGCAGCACTAGCAGCACCAGCTGCAGCGGGTGGCGCCATCTCTTCCGAGCCACTCAGCGAAGCCAGTAACGCCTCTATCTCTTCCTGCGACAGTATTTCCACCATGTGCACCTGCCTGATAACATGCTACTGCAGAGTCAACGAGGTGAAGTACACCTCTTTGACCGTCTCGTCCCCAAGTAACTCGTTCAGCTTCTCCTTCAGCTCCTTTTTCAGCTTCTCTTTGCCTTCACCGCTCACCAGCTGGCTCATGCTCTTGCTGGACAGCACAGTGATCACCGTGTCGCGGATGGGGGCGAGCAGTTTGGGTTCCAGCTTGCCTCCTTCGCCTCCTCCCAGCGGTTTCTCGAGCCCTATCGCCAGCGTCACCTTAGCATAGTGCGAACCGTCGGCGAGGTTCACCACGAACTCGTCCAGTTCGATGGTGTGTTCGGGTAGCGTTTTCTCTTCCTTCTTCTCCTCCTTGCTTTTGCCAAAGATGACCTTGCCGGCGCCAAACGCTACCACCGCGCCGAGCAGGATGCCCACAGCCAGAAAGAGGATGGTTTTATTCTTACCGCCACCGGAAGTGCCTTCTGCACCTGCTTTCTTTGCTGCCATTACAACCTCCTGGAAGAGAGTGATACGGAGATACTGGGTGTTACCCATCCTCTATTGTCGGCTTAGCGCGAGCCGAATCGTAGAGCGTTCTGCGAGGTTTTGAGGATGGCGATGTCCACCCGTCGGTTCTGCGCGCGGTTAGATGGCGAGTTGTTCGGTACCAGAGGGCGCGTATCGGCGTAGCCCACGGCGATGAGGCGGTGGGCGGGAATGCCTCCCTTTTGCACCAGATAGCGTAACACCCGCGCTGCGCGCGCCGCCGAAAGCTCCCAGTTCGACGGATACTGGGGGGTGCGGATGGGCAGGTTGTCGGTGTGTCCTTCAATCAGTACAGGGTTCGGCACGGCGCGAAGCACTTGAGCCACCTGGTCCAGCACCTGTCGAGCGGAGGGTTTCAGGTCCGCGCTGCCAAGGTCAAACAGGGTGCCATCGCTGAGGAGTGAGATAACCATCCCGCGCTCCTCGTGACGAACGCGCACCTGTGCCTGCAACCCTGTTTTCTGCAGGAACTGCTGGAGTTGCGACGCCTGCTGTTCCAGAGGGTCTACAATCTGTCCGGTACCGACGATTTTGCCCCCGTTGTGTTCGGGTAGAGCCTGAAACTCACGCCGCATCGATTGCGCCAGGGCACCGAACTTCTCCTGATTGACCGCCGACATCGAGTAGAGCATGATAAACAACGCCACAAGCAGGGTAATCATATCGGCGTAGGTAATGAGCCATCGGTCTATGTTTTCATGCCGCCTCGTGCTTCTGCGTGCTCTGGTCATCGTGTGTGTGCCACCTCAAAGGGGGTAGGGCACGCTTCTGTCGTCCCGAGAGAAACGCCCGTAAACGTTGTTCCACAATGCGCGGGTTTTCTCCCGATTGAATTGCCAGAATACCCTCCACGATGACCTCACGCAAGAGCACCTCTTCCGCGTGGCGGGCGCGCAGCTTGCTGGCAATGGGCAGGAAGAGCAGGTTGGCGAAGCTCACGCCGTACAACGTGGCAACGAAGGCGGTAGCGATAGCCGGACCCATCTGGCTGGGGTTTTCGATGCGGGACATCATGTGTATCAGCCCCATGACCGTGCCCAGCACGCCCATGGTGGGGGCATAACCGCCCATGCTGGTGAAAATCTGCTCGCCTTGACGGTGACGCTCTTCCAAAAAGGTGATTTCCAGCTGCAAGATGTCGCGCACCAGCTCGGGGTCGGTACCGTCTATTGCCAGCTGCAGGGCGCGTTTGAGAAACTCGTTGGACGACGCATTGGCGTCGGATTCCAGCGCAAGCAGTCCCTCGCGTCGCGCTTTGTCCGATAGCGCTACCAGCCAGCGGATGGTGTGGGGGATGTCCACCGGCGAGGTGACCAGAGCCTGACGCAAGATTTGAGGCAGGTCGCGCAACTGCTGGGCGCTGAGCCCAATAAGCGTGGCGCCGAAGGTGCCGCCAAGAACAATAATCGCTGCGGGCACGTTCACCAGCTGTTGCAGGTGCCCTCCTTCCAGCCAAAGAGCGGTGAGCAAACAACCAGCGCCGATGAGCAGTCCGCCAACGGTAGTAGCGTCTGTTCGGCTGTTGGAAGGTTTATTCCTGGTGCGACCGGTAAGCATGGTGTCGATACTCCAGCACACGACGGACGATTTCCTCTACATCCTCGCTCACCACCAGCTTCTTGCCGCTGGTCAGCGTGATGACCGTGTCCGGCGTGGCTTCTATTGTCTCTATCAGCTCGGCGTTCACCACCAGCTCGGAGTGGTCGAGCCTTGTTACTTTAATCATGGCTTTTCATCGTCCTTTTTGTATGCCCTTACTCTGACCCCTCTCCCGAGGCTTCGGGAGAGGGGGGAGGTAAGTAAAAAGGTTACCGCTTCATTTGCAGCACGTCCTGCATCATCTCGTCTACGGTGCTGACGATGCGCGTGTTCGCCTGGAACCCACGCTGGGTAACAATCAAGTTGGTGAACTCATTACCGATGTCCGCGTTGGACATCTCCAGATAACCAGAGCTGATGGAACCACGTCCACCTGTCTGCGCGGTGCCGATGTTCGCCACTCCCGAGTTCACCGACTCGCGGAACAGGTTGTTGCCTGCTCGTTCCAATCCTCCGGGGTTGTTGAACACCGCCATCGCCACACGGGCAACGGGCAGGTTCAGACCGTTACTGAACACGCCGTTGATGGTGCCGTCGGGCGAAATGGTCAGCTGCTCTAGCGTGCCCGGTGGGTAGCCGTTCTGCGCGATGGGTTCCACCGTAGAGCTGGTAGCCAGCTGGGTGATGCGGGACAGGTCGAGAGATACCGTCATGTTCGGTGCTCCACTGTTGGGTGGCGTGAAGGTGATGGTAGGGTTGGTGCCGCTGACGATGCGTCCCTGGGCGTCGAATTCCACATTCCCTACCGTTGTCCAGGAGCTACCACCGTCCAGAGAGTAGCGCAGCTGCCACGGCGTGCTGGGGGGAGTGCTGGTAGCACGAGTAAACTGTAAGCGCAGGTCCACAGGCGCTCCTACCGCGTCGTACAACATGATACTGGTGGTCCAGCTGGTGCCGTCTAGCTGCAGGTTGCCTTTGAAGCTCGCGCTGGTAGAGGCTTGCCCGGCGGTGGTTTTACCGACCGGAATAACAATGACAGAAGCTGCCCCTAGCGGCTCTGTGGTGTCGATAACCCCATTGGCGTTAGGCATCCATCCTACCAGCTTCTCTCCGGTGGCTTTGTGTACGAGTGTGCCGTTCGCGTCAATATCGAAGTTTCCGTCGCGTGTAAAGGCGACGCGCTTGCCATTGCTGACCACGAAGAAGCCATTGCCTTGGATAGCCATGTCGGTGACGCGGTTGGTGGCTTGCAGACTTCCTTGTTCCAGAATGGTGTCGATGCTACCTACCTGTGTGCCCAGCCCCACCTGCATGGGGTTGGTGCCGCCCAGTCCGCCTTCGGTAGGCCTGCTGGCTCCTCGCAGCGTCTGGGAGAGCATCTCCTGGAAGGTCACCCTTCCCGACTTGAAACCGGTAGTATTGATATTGGCGATATTGTTTCCGACCACACCCATGCGCACCTGGTGCGCTTTGATGCTGGAGATGCTTGAGAACATCGCCTGAAACATGCTGATGACCTCCTCCTTGTGTTCTGGTAATGAATGTTACGGTGTGCTCCCTCGGTCAGTCGGGAGCACGGGGGGCGTCCCCGTTATACGGAGGGGTCCCGCCCCATTACAGCACCACTGCGCTGTCGATGTTCGTAAACACGTTCTCCTTCAGGTTCTCCTTGTCGATGGCGGTAATCACCGTGCGGTTGCGCACGCTTACAATCAGCGCCACATCATCCATCAGCAGCAGCGACTCGCGAGAGCCTTTTTCCGCCGCTTTGTCTACCGCGTTTTCCACCCGGCGCAGCGCCTCGGCGTCCAGCTCGATATGGCGGGATTGCAACCTCGCCTGCGCGTGAGCGGAGAAGCGTACACTCCCTTGCGCCTGCTGCAGCGCGGTGCGGAACGCTTCGCCATTCTGCGCCGTGCGTCGCGCGGGCGTTGCGGTTGTGGGTGGAGGAACGTTTGCTATTTGGCGAACCTCTGGCATCTTACACCTCCCGCCTATCCGTTCACCTGCAGCACGTTTTCCACGCGTACCTCTTTGCCGTCCACCAGCAACCACACACCGTCGGCGGTGAAGCGTACTGCACTCACCCTGCCTTCAACAGGAGAAGCCTCACCTTCTCGCAGAGCGGTAACCTGCTTGCCGAGCAGGGCGGTGGCTTGTGTGGCGGTGACCAGTGTCTGAAGCTTTTGCAGGGTATGCGCCATCTCTTCGGCGTTTTCCACCTGCGCGAACTGCGCCAGTTGCATCAGGAAATCCCTGTCCTGCATCGGCTCCAGGGGGTTCTGGTTCTGCAGCTGCGTCAGGAACAGCTTCAGGAACTGGTCCTTACTGGTGCTTTTCGTTGTGTTCGTCGATGCGGTTGTTGCATTGCTTACACCGCTACTTGCTGTGACCGTCATCGGATCTCACTCCCCTCTGCACTACGCCAGCAGGTTGATGCCTCCCGGTGTAGTGCGTCCCAGATTTACCTCGCTGATTGCATGTACTGCTGCTTCTGCCTCCAGCCAGCCTCTTGCCGAAGGCGGCGGAGTGTACGGCTGGTGCAACAGGAACTGACGCCCGTCGCCCTGCACGGATACCTGCAGTGCGCCCAGCTGCAATCCTCGCTCCTGCAATGCCTGCTGGAGCAGGGTGGAGTTACTCTCCAGCATCTGGCGCACCGCGTGGTTGTCCGCTACGATGTGCGTGTGGATGGCGCCGTCGTTGACGGAGATGGTCACGCGCAGTCTGCCCAGGTGCTCCGGCTCCAGCTGCAGGGTCACGCTGCTGGTGCTGCGCTGGCTCGTCATCGTTTCTATCTGCCGGGCGACCTGCCGAACTACCTCAGCAGGCGACACTTCGGACGGCTGGACAACCGTCTCCGGTGTCCGGTGCACCACCGATGCGGTCTCCATGCTCTGCACACCATGCAGATACGCTTCTGGCAAACGCCGAGTCGATGGCTTTTCGCCTATCTCGAACGCCGTCGGCTTCTTCGTTTGACTGCGCGTGCCTCTGGATATTGTTGGCGTACCGATTTGACGCTCGTGCCTATCCTCGCTCTGCATCTGGCTGGAGCGGTCTGCCTGCGCCTGAGCAACCGCCGGGTTCTGAGCTGTCGGCGCAGCTGCTGAACCCTCAGAGAACGGGTGAGGCATTTCTTTGTTATTCTCTGGCAGTGTTTGTGCTCCTGACGCGGACGGAACCGCCGGCGCAGGGCTCGTGATGTCTCCTGAGTCCGTATCGTGCAAGGGCAACGCGGATGCTACGGACGGTATCTTCTGAGCGGATTGAGCAGGCTCTGATGTGGCGATTGCCCCTTGCGCGGTTAAAGCGGCAGGCTCGTCGCCAGCGCTCAGAGGCGTTGGGACTATTCCCTCACCACCGGGCTCCGCAGAAGCCTCCGCTGACAGAGCTGCTGGGGGCGGCGCGTCGGTTACAACCTGTGGAAGAAACGCAACCTGCTGCACCGACAGAAGGGGTGTTCCGATATCTGGTGAGTGCGCCTCCGGCAGAGGAGTGCTCTGCACAAACGGTATGCCCGCTACAGGCAGAGGCAGTCCCAACGAAGCCGCCGCCTGCTCTATCTCTCCTGCCGAAAGAGGCTTTTGCTGTTCCGGCAGTAGCCCGTCTGCTGGCACAGCGGTTGCTTGCTGTTCCCCTTCTGCAGTAGGGAGGTTCTGCGCCATCG
The DNA here is from genome assembly GCA_049969495.1 of Armatimonadota bacterium. Taxonomy (GTDB): domain Bacteria; phylum Armatimonadota; class HRBIN16; order HRBIN16; family HRBIN16; genus HRBIN16. Next base: position 8,179 of record JBMFOT010000016.1, on the reverse strand, counting down.
CCAATAGCAGGGCGAACAGGGTATCCCCCGCCACCGCACTCGGCGAACTGCCCTGCTGTGATGGAAGCCTGCTTGCCACGGGCGAAGAACCGGCACCGGTTTCCACCTGTATCGTTTGCGTCACTCTCTCACCTCCTTTCCGGTGTGGTTTGTGTGGCGCAAAGCCGGTAATATTGTCGGCAGGTGTGAGGGTGAATCTTAGAGTGAAGGTTGAGGTTAAGCAGCCTGTTCAACGTGGTGCCGTCCCCCTTCGCCTCGCCCTCATGGAGGCGCTTCCGCCATGGGTGTTTGTAACGTGGCGTGCAAAGCAAACGTATTAAAAGGGAGAGAATTCTTCTACTGGGGGAGGAACCCACAGGTGCATCGATGGACGAGATGATATTCTACGACCCATCCCGTAGGCGGAAGCGATGGTTAACGCGGTTGGGCAGTTTGTTAACGCTGGCTCTTGTGGTACTGACCACTGTTTTTGTGCTGAGTCTATTGCTCGTGCCTGTCTTACCTCGCACAAGGGATTCCGACGCACGTCATGTAACACATGCTTCGGCTATCCACTTGCCAAGCCGTCAGAGCAGGTTGCGAAGGTACATGCTTTTGCACGCTCGCGAGAAACTCTTTCGGCAGATTGTCCAGGACGAGCGTCACCTTCGGAAGTTTCAACCTGTCGCCTCTCACGAGGCCCAGATAGTGGCCGCTTTTTATACCACGTGGCAGGAGACAGGATTGCACTCCCTGAGAGCCAACGCCGATAAGATAACACACTTACTGCCTGAGTGGCTGCACCTTACGCGGGACGGCAAGGGGCTGGACATGTATGATTGGGACACTGCCATCGTTCCCCACAATCGCGATGTATTGCAGATAGCCCGCCAGCACGGTATAAAGGTCATGCCGGTGCTTAACAATGCGGAGTCTGGGCGTTTCGACCCACTCCGCGTACATCGCCTGCTTGCTAACCCCTCGGCACAGCAAGCAATCGTTTTGCAAATCCGCGACTGGCTGGTTCAAAACGGTTTTCACGGCATCAATATCGATTTTGAGAATCTGTACCCCGAGGACTACGTGCGTCTATCGCGGTGGCTGAAACTGCTCAGTGAGACACTGCATCCTGTTGGGTTGCAGGTGAGTGTGGATTTAGAGGCGGGACGTGCGCCGGCACACTGGAAGCAAACAGCTGATGTCTCCGACTTCGTGGTGCTGATGGCTTATGACGAACATTACGCCGGCGGTGAACCGGGACCGCTGGCTTCCCTTGGCTGGACGCGGAACGTGATTGTACAAGCTCTCCAGGCAATTCCGGCGGGCAAGCTGGTGCTGGGTGTCGGCAATTATGCGTACGACTGGAACAGCTCCTCCAACACGGCGGAGACATTAACCTTTCAGGAGGCTATCCTGCGGGCTCGGGATAACCGTCCCGACGAGCCACCCCAGCGGGTTATCGATTTCGATTCGCAGGCGTTGAACCCTACTTTCACCTACACCGACGACAACGGGGTTTTTCATGAAGTGTGGTTCCTTGACGCCATAACCGCTGCCAATCAGTGGCTATTGAGCATTAACTGGAGGTTGCGTGGAGCGGCACTATGGGTGCTGGGTTCCGAAGACCCCTCTATATGGAGCGTGCTGCAGGAGAAACGCACGGCGCAACCACCAGACTGGCAAGCGTTAAAGCATATCGCTTACCCGTACGACGTCGAGTTCATCGGGCGAGGAGAGATCCTCTCTGTGGCGTCGATGCCGCAGGGTGGCGAACGCGCGGTGGACGTCGATCCGAACACAGGATTATGTGCTGACGAGGAGTACGTCCGCTTCCCCACCACTTTTACCCTTCGTCGCACCGGTTACCATCCTAAATGGTTGGCGTTGACCTTTGACGACGGCCCCTCAGAACCGTACACCGCACAGATACTGGATACTTTAAAGCGTTTCGGCGTCAGAGCAACCTTCTTCGTGATCGGCGAGAATGTAGAACACTACCCGGACCTTGTGCAACGCATGTGGGAAGAGGGGCATGAGATAGGCAGCCACACCTTCACGCACCCCAATATGGGAGCGGTGTCGCTTCGGCGAGCAAGGCTGGAGCTAAACGCTACCCAGCGCATTTTGCAGAGTACTCTGCAACGTTCCACCCTGCTGTTTCGCCCTCCGTACAACGCGGACGCTGAACCTACCAGCGCAGAGGAGGTGCGTCCCATTATCATCGCCTCTCAGATGGGCTACCTCACGGTCGGTGAGTTTATTGACCCGCAGGACTGGAACCTTCAGCCTCGCGACTCAGGGCATGTAGTTCACAGGCGCACTGCAGAAGACATTGCGCGGCAGGTTCTCCAGCAGGTAAGGGCAGGAACCGGCAACACCATTCTGTTGCACGATGGCGGGGGCGACCGTTCGCAAACGGTAAAGGCGCTGAGTATCCTCATTCCGGCGCTGCAACGGCAGGGATACCGTTTCGTCACGGTATCGGAGATGCTGGGACGTACTCGTGATGCAGTGATGCCCCCACTGTCTGCCAAGGATATGGTGCTGGTTGGCGTAGACAGGGTAGTGTTTGAACTGAACTACTGGACGGACGTGGTTCTGCGCCTGGCTTTCCTGAGTGCTATTGCTCTGGCGATACTGCGTGTGGCAACGGTGATACCATTAGCCTTATTCGCGGCGGTGCGAGAACGCAGGCAGAGGACGGTAAAGGACTACCACCCGACCGTCAGCGTCATCATCGCGGCGTACAACGAACAAAAGGTGATTGGGCGCACCATTCGGGCAGTTTTAGAAAGCCGGTATGCTCCCGACGAGATTATCGTGGTAGATGATGGCTCGACGGATGGCACCGCAGAGGAAGTGCAAAAGTTATGTGCGCTGCATCCACAGGTGAGACTAATGCGTCAGCCGAACCAGGGCAAAGCGGCTGCTCTGAACCATGCCATCCAGCACGCTACCGGAGAGATACTGATTGCCCTCGATGCGGACACTCTCTTCCTGCCCAGCACCATCCCGAACCTGATCCGGCGGTTTGCAGACCCGAAGGTCGGAGCGGTTGCCGGTAATGTAAAGGTGGGCAACCGTATCAACGTGCTGACACGGTGGCAGGCAATAGAGTATATCACGAGCCAGAATCTGGATCGACGCGCTTATGCGTTGCTGAACGCGGTCACCGTGGTACCCGGCGCGGTAGGGGCGTGGAGGCGCGAAGCCGTGTTACAGGTTGGCGGCTATGAGCGCGACACAATGGCGGAGGATATGGACCTTACCTGGCGGCTACGCCGGGCGGGATGGCGCATCGAGACCGCTAACGACGCCGTTGGGCTGACGGAAGCTCCGGACAACTTGAAGGGCTTGTTCCGGCAACGGTTTCGCTGGGCTTACGGTACGCTGCAATGCCTGTGGAAGCATCGTGACGCGCTGGGGCGTTACGGGTGGTTCGGCTGGGTGATGCTGCCGTCGCTATGGTTGTTTCAGGTGCTGTTTCAGGTGCTGTCGCCGCTGGTGGATTTGCAGGTGGCATGGACGCTTGTCAACGTGGGGGAGGCGTGGATTACGCGCGGGCTACTACGCCAGGACTGGCAGCCTCTGCCACAGGCGGTTGCCGCACTGTCGCAAATTGGCTTTCTCTACGCCCTGTTCTTCGCGATTGAACTACTGGCGAGTATCGTGGCTTTCCGTTTGGACCGCGAACGAATGCGGCTACTGTGGTGGCTATTCTGGCAACGTTTTGTCTATCGCCAGCTGATGTACGCGGTGATGATGAAGTCCGTGCTCACCGCCCTGCAGGGTGTGCGCGCCGGCTGGAGCAAGCTGGAACGCAAGGGGACGGTGCAAGCATCTGGCTAGCGAGGCAGAGCGCGGATCATCTCGTCGACGGTCACCAGCTGAAAACCCCTTGCCTGCAGGTACTCTATCAGACGTGGAAGAAGTTGGATCGTCTCGGCGATGCCGTCATGGAGCAGGATAATACCACCGTTTTCCAGCCGACCGAACAATCGCTCCTCCAGCACCTGTTCGGGTGGGTTTGCATAGTCGCCGGGGTCGTCTGTCCACAGCACAATCCAGTATCCCAGCGATTCCGCTACTTCCGCAACGTTCCTATCATAGTCGCCGCCCGGAGGGCGGAACAGATGCGGAGATTTGCCGGTAATGGATTGTATTACCTCACCACAGGCTTTAATCTCAGCAGCCACATCTATTGGAGGAATACGGGTTAGGTTCACGTGGTGAAAGGTGTGATTCCCGACACTGTGCCCAGCCTCAGCCTGTTGGCGTACCAGGTCGGGATACTGTTCCGCCTTTTTCCCCACCACGAAAAAGGTGGCGCGCACACCGTACTTTTTCAGGATGCTCAGAATCTGTGGGGTATAGTCGGGGTGGGGACCGTCGTCGAAGGTAAGAGCTATCCACTTCTTCGTCCTGTCGCCGTGTATGAACTTTCTATATTTCAACCCACGAGCCAGCTCTGTTTGGTGCTGAGCAAGGAGCTCAGGTACACTTTTGTACACCTCTTCCTTCGCATGTTGCCAGTACTGCTCCAGCTTGGTTTTTGCCTCCGCCTCGCTCATGTGAGCGATTTCCGATGAAACCGAACGAGACGGCTGACGTTGACAGCCTGTGAGCGAAAGACACAGGATGGCTAAGCATATACCTACCTTAAGCGCTTGACACATCTATATCCTCTCCTAACTTACGAGCAATCCTTTCCAGCAGGTGGTTCTGATACTCCAGATGCTGCAGTATCACCTCCACCTCGTGCTCCGTTTTCAGGTTCACCTCGTAGTCGCTTTCCGCGCGCAGCTCCGCGTGACGGCTCAGCACGTTCTGCCCGACCATCAGCAAAGGCATGAGCAGAATCTGAATAAGGTTGGAAATAAACAACCACAGCACAAAGGCGGTAGGTGGGTCAAAGCGTAGTGGCTTCGGCGCGAGGGTATTCCATCCTAACCACACAGCGGTCCATGTGGCTATCAGGAAGAAAAAGCCCATTGTGCCCACGCGCTCCGTCACTGCCAGCGCAAGCAGCTCCATTTTGGTGAGCTGGCGCACATGTTCTGCATTGACGTTACGCACCGGCTTGCGCCGACGTTTTACCTCTTCCAGTAATGGTGGCTTGGGCGGTTTGTGCGTGTTATCGGACATAGCCGTATCCCCTTACGTAGACGCCCACAGCATCCCGCGTTTCATAATCTCCAGCGCTTCGGGCACCTCGAAGTCCTTCGCCACATGCCCCAACGAGCTGTAGAACACGCGCCCCTTGCCGTACCGCCGTTTCCAAACCACCGGCATCACCGTGCCCGCAATCCACTCGCAGTACTCCCCGCTGAAGGTGGTGGTGGCAAGCACCTCGTTGGAGGGGTCCACGTGCATGTAGTACTGCTCAGAGTGCATCTTGAAGTCGCTCAAACCTGCGACGATAGGGTCTTCGGGCTTGATGATGTTCACCTCGTAGTCGATGATGTTGCCCGGGTGCGCAACCCACTGCCCGCCCACCATGAACTGGTATTCGGTGTTGTTGCGGAATGAGTCGCCCATTCCGCCGTGCCAGCCGGCGATGCCCACGCCACCGCGCACCGCGTCCAACAAGCCCGCTTCCTGTTCGGGGGTAATGGTGCCCATCGTCCATATCGGCACAATGAGGTTGAGCGATTGCATCAGGTCTTTATCCGTATAGGTGTCCAGCGTGTTGGACACAGTCACTTCGTAGCCTTGCGATTGCAGCCACGGTGCGAAAATCTCGGCGCACTGTTTGGGTTCGTGTCCCTCCCAGCCGCCCCATACAATCAACGCACGTTTCATGTGTGCCTCCTTCTGTTAAGCGTCTATCTGTCCATGTCGTAAGCCCATCGGCAAAGGCGCTGGGCGCTCGCAGGTGCTGTCGATCAGAATGTGTTTGCCTGCTTCAGATGCTTCCACGAACGCCTGCATCACGTCCAGCACGTGGTAAGCGAGATCGCCGTTGGCGCGGTGCGGTCTACCCGTCTGGATAGCTGCCGCCATGTCCGCTACCCCCAGCCCACGGCTGTTCTCAGTGTAACCGTGCGTCAGCGGCACCTCCATCCAGTCGCGGTTGCCAGGTCGGTACAGGCGCACCGGGCCGCCAAAGGTATTGGGGTCGGGTACGCTGAGCGTTCCCTCCGTGCCGTATATCTCGATGCGGGGTAGCTGCGCCGCCCACACGTCGAAGCTCATGACCACCGTGCCAATCGCGCCGTTCGCGAAATCTATCGTGCCGGTGATGTGCGTCGGTGTCTCCACCTTCACCACCTTGCCGTATTTGGGCTGGCTGGTGATGAGCCGTTCGGGGAAAGTGATTCGCGCCGAGCCGGTCACCCTCTTGATGGGACCAATCAGGTTCACCAGCGCGGTGAGGTAGTAGGGACCCATATCGAACATCGGTCCGCCGCCCACCTCATAGTAGAACTCCGGCGAGGGATGCCAGCTTTCGTGCCCGTGACAGGTCATGAAGGCGGTTGCCCCCACCGGCTCGCCGATCCAGCCGTCGTCAATCAGTTTGCGACAGGTCTGGACGCCGCCGCCTAAAAAGGTATCGGGCGCGGAACCGACGCGTACGCCCTTTGCGCGAGCCGCTTCGATGGTTCTACGTCCGTCCTCGCGGTTGGTCGCCAGGGGTTTCTCAGTGTATACGTGTTTGCCTGCCTCGATGGCTTTGAGGTTTATCTCCGCGTGCGCTTTAGGCACGGTGAGGTTCAGCACGATTTCCACATCGGGGTCGGCAAGCAGCTCGTCGGGCGTTAGCACTTTGGGGATGTGGAACTCGGCAGCACGGGTGCGCGCTTTGTCCATATCGATATCGGCACACGCTATCACCTCTATGCTCTCGAACACTTTACCTGCCTGCAGATAGATAGGGCTGATGTTGCCGCAGCCGATCACGCCCACTTTCATGCGGCGCATGAGATGGTCTCCTTTCCAGCAGCTGTTTGCGGATCAGGATTCGCAAGGAGGGTTAGAATCTCCTGCCCCCCGTTGGGAGGGCGAGGTTCCTGCCGAGTCGTGTTGCTTAACGCCTCCGCAGCCGATACACGTATGCCAGCACCTCTGCAACCGCCTGGTACAGCTCGGGCGGTATCTGCTGACCGATGTCCACCGTGCGATACAGGCTCTGCGCCAGCGGGGGGTTCTCCACAATGGGCACGCCATGCTGCTGGGCGATTTCGCGGATGCGCAGTGCGATCAGGTTCATGCCCTTTGCCACCACCGTCGGAGCCACCATCTTTTGTGCGTCATACTGCAGGGCGACGGCGTAGTGCGTGGGGTTGGTGACCACCACATCCGCCTTCGGCACAGCCTGCATCATGCGCCGACGGGCAATGGCTTGCTGGCGGGCGCGGATGCGGGACTTCACCTGCGGGTCACCTTCCGTCTGTTTCATCTCCTGCTTAACCTCCTCTTTGGTCATGCGTAGGCTCTTCTCGTATTCCCACCGCTGGAAGCCGTAGTCTAGTAACGCCAGCACCAGCATCGCCAGCCCCACGCGCCACGCCATCTTGTAGAGCAGTTGCCCTACCAGCATCAGCACCATGAGTGGGTCTATCTCGCTGGTGCGCAGCAGCATCGCCGCATCCGCCCGCACCGCCGAGAATGTGAGCCACCCGATAAGCAGAACTTTGAGCAGGGTTTTGACGCTCTCCACAAACGCCCGACGGGAGAAGAGGCGGGTGAAACCAGCCACCGGATTCAGACGCGCCCAGTTGGGAGCCAGCGGCTCGGCGGTGAAGGTCACCCCCACCTGCAGCAGGTTCACCACCACCCCTACCACCATCGCCACACCAATCACGGGCAGAAACGCCTTCGCCGCGTGGCTGAGGCAACCTGCAACAAACGAGAGCGCAAGCGCAGGCGAGAACTCGGTGTGGCTGAGTTGGGTCATTGCGAAACGGACGGACTCCATCGCCCCCTGCAATGCACCCTCGCTGACCGCCTTCAACACCATCACCACCGCCAGAAACACCGCCACGGAGGACAGCTCCACCGAGCGGGCAACCTGTCCCCTTCGGCGTGCCTCTTGCCGTCGTCGCGGTGTGGCTTGTTCGGTGCGTTCCTCTGCAGGCATCGGTGAACCTGTGGAGACCTCACTCTCTCCTCTCCTGGCAGGAGAGGGGACGGGGGTGAAGTTTCTTCACTCCGATTATCGGCAAAGCGGAGAAATCACTTCAGCTTTCATCCCGCAAAC
>JBMFOT010000015.1:0-56561 GCA_049969495.1 Armatimonadota bacterium | reverse complement strand
CATGTTATCGGGCTGCACCACCGTATCTTCCGAGATTTTCCAGTCCACCGGCAACACCGCCCGGCAGCGTTCGCATCCCTCCAATGCGCGACCGAGCTCCTCTGCGATACGGTGAGAAATGCGCTGATGCCGGAACGACGGCTGCGGGCTCATCGCGAAGGGGATACCCTCGATGAGCTCCCAGCGTCCTTCCCACTGCACGTAGTCTGCGTAGGTATAGTGAGGCAGGTATTTGGGTACAACCATCGCTTCTTTCCTCCCTTAGGGCAACGACGGTGGTTGAAAACTCTTCAGCTCCTCCTCGCTCTGAGGGACCTTCAGCTTGCCGTCCGCTATCATCTGGCGCAGGGTCTCTATCTTATCCAGCACCTCTTTGGGCACAAGATGCTTCGTATACTGCATCGGGCTGAGACCGACACCCCCTTCTTTAATCCCCAGGTCGCGTGTGCCGGGCTGGAAGGTACCCTCCGCCACCGACTTGCACACACCGAACACCGCGTTGTCCACGCTTTTAATCATGCTGGTCAGCACGAAGCCGGGCGCGATGTAGTCCTGATCCGAGTCCACACCGATGGCGAAATGCCCTTTTCCTCGCTCTTTTGCTGCTTCAATGACGCCCAGACCGCACTGCCCGGAGGCGTGATACACGATATCCGCCCCTCGCTCGAACTGCGACAGCGCCAGCTCCTTGCCTTTGGCGGTATCTGTCCAGTTGCCGGTATACCCGACCAGCACTTTCGCTTTGGGATTGGTGGTCATCACGCCCGCGCGATAGCCCGCTTCGAACTTCTTGATGAGCGGTATCTCCATCCCGCCCACAAAGCCGACGGTGCCCGTTTTGGTCGTCGCGCCTGCCAGCGCGCCCACGAGAAACGAGCCTTCGTGCTCGCGAAACTTCAGCGACACGCAGTTGGGCAGGTCGGGGGCGTTGCCGTCTACGATAGCAAAGATGACGTTAGGGAACTGCGGAGCCACCTTCTTGAGTGCGTCCTCCATCGCAAAGCCCACCGCGATAACCACATCGTATTTCTGCTGTGCCAACAAACGCAGGTTCTGCTCATAGTCGGGCAGTTTCTGCGACTCGAGATAACGCACCTCTGCGCCCAGCTCCTTTTGCGCCCGCTGTAATCCGCGCCATGCCGACTCGTTGAACGAGCGATCACCGATGCCCGCGATGTCGGTCACCATCGCCGCGCGCAGTTTCTTCTTCTCTCCCGTCGGGGACTCACCCGACGTGGGCGCAGATGGCTTCTTCGCACACGCGCTCAGCAATACCAGCGCACTCAGTATCAGTAAGAGATGTGCCGCTCTCATGGTATCCCCCCGTCGAACAAGTGCTCAGGACGCGACGGAGCGCATCCCTTTCAGTGGGTGTAGGCTAAAGCCTGATTTCCCTGTCATTCTGAGCGAAGCGAAGAATCCCATTCCATCGCTCCAAAGAGATGCTTCGCTAACGCTCAGCATGACAGTAACACGACATAAGAAGCCGACTATTCCTCCCCAGACTCTTCTTCCTTGTCTTCTTGAGTCTGATAGACAGGTTTCGTCCGCGCGATAAGGCGTTGTTGCACCTCCTTGCCCTTCGCCACGCTGGTCACCGGCAGGTAGCTGACGTATCGAGCGTTGGGAACATCCTGCGTCCGCCAGTGCTCTAGCAGCTTCTGCTGAAGATTCTGGGGTTCAAAGCCCACGTACAGCACCTGATACTGCGCATCACGGAAGCGATACACCGCCGCACAGGTGGGGGCACGCCGCGCGTTCGCCTCGTTCCACTCGATCACGCCTGAGCTCCAGCGAGGGTCGCGCTGCAGCTCATGGCTAATCCACCGGCGGAACATCCCTTTCAACGACGCTCCCGATAGCGCGGCGATGTATTCCGCACGGTCCATCACGTCCGGAGGCAGGCGTAACCCTACCACCAGCGCACGTCGTGCTGGCGTCTGCTTGCTCTCCTCGCTCTCCATCTCGCTCACTTGTGAATAGCCATCCTCTCGGTGTCTTCGTAAGCTTCCAGTAGAGCTTCGGTGAGAGTTGGGTGGGCGTGGATGGTATGGCTCATTTCCTCGACGGTGCTTTCCAGCTGGATGGCGGTCACCGGCTCGCCGATAAGGTCGGTGGCGTGGGGCCCCACGATGTGCACGCCCAGTATCTCCCCATACCGTGCCTCCGAGACCACTTTCACCAGCCCTTCGCGTTCGCCCATCGCCATCGCCTTGCCCAGTCCGCGAAAAGCATATTTACCCACGCGCACGTCGTACCCCTGCTCGCGCGCCTGCTGTTCGGTAAGCCCAACCGACGCCACTTCCGGCACAGTGTAGACGCAGCTGGGCACGGCGCGGTAGTTCATGCGTCGCTCCTGTCCCATGGCGTTGCTTGCCGCCACAATGCCTTCCATCGACGCCACATGCGCCAACTGGATGCGCCCGGTCACGTCGCCGATAGCGTAGATGCCCGGCACACTGGTCTCCATCCTGTCGTTGACGGCGATGCCTCTCTCATGCGTCTTAACGTTCACCGTCTCCAGCCCCAGCCCGTCCAGCACCGCGCGTCGTCCCACGCCGACCAGAATGACCTCGCACTCAACGGTCTCCTCGCCCTTCTCGGTTTGCACCACCACCTGCTTGACGCCGTTTTTGCCGTGCTTTACCTCTGTGACGCGCGAGTTCAGCAGGAAGCGGATGCCCTGTCGCGTGAGGCTCCGCTGTAATTCGGCAGCGATATCGGCGTCCTCATTGGGCAGGATCTGGGGCATAATCTCCACAATGGTCACTTTAGAGCCGAGACCGTTGTAGATATAGCCGAACTCACAACCTATTGCTCCGGCGCCGATAATCACCATGCGAGGCGGAACCTCTTTTGCCGATACCGCGTCGTCGCATGTCCAGATGCCTTCCCCTTCCAGACCGGGTATGGGCAGGCGCACCGGCGCGGAGCCGGTCGCAATCACAATGGCGCGGGTGCGAATGGTCTCTTTGGAGCCATCGGGTCTAACAACCTCTACGGTATGATGTCCGGCAATACGCCCTGTTCCCTCGATATGACGTACACCGTTCTTCTTAAACAGAGTGGCGATGCCGTTGCGCAGGGTGGTCACCACCTTATCCTTATGCGCCATCAGCTTCGCGAAGTCGATGCTCACCTCTCCCGTGCTGATGCCAAATATCTCGGCGTGCTTCACCTGCTGGTAGCGTTCTACCCCGGCAATCATTGCCTTCGTGGGAATGCACCCCCAGTTCAGACAACATCCGCCCAGGTACTCTTTTTCTATACACACCACACGCCCACCGAGCTGCGCGGCGCGGATGGCTCCCACGTATCCGCCTGGTCCTGCGCCGATGAACGTCACATCCACGTCAAACTGCTCAGAACGGAGCATCTGTGGTTGGGGCTCCTGTTGGGGAAGGGCTTGGTCCATTCGTGCTGCGCGTTCCAGCAACTGTTCTGCTTCGGCGAGAGCATCCGCCGTCTTGACAGGCGGCTCCATGATGGCTGTATCTTGTGCTTCGGGTCGTGGCATAGCTCCTCCTCGCAAGCATATTCACCCACACCATGTGCCCGGGGCGGGACTCGAACCCGCACGCCTTACGGCCCGGGATTTTAAGTCCCGTGCGTCTACCGATTCCGCCACCCGGGCACATCCTTAAAAAGTATAGCACGGCTACGGGTAGAAGACAAGGGCAGTTTACTTCGCTTCCGCCCGGAGACGATACGCCATCCCATGTATCTCCCTTGCTGCCTCTACCATTTCGGGATAAGGCGTATCGGTAATGGTCACGAAACCGATATTGTAGTTTTCACCGTCGAACCAGCGCCCCGTCAGTGGTTGGTCATTGTACTGAAACCAGTGACAGCCCACGAAGTTGGGATGGGTGAGCACACTGGTCAGGTAATCCCTGTACATGCGAGCGCGGTCTTGCTGGTCTTTGGCGGCGACCAGTCCGGTGTGGAACATTCCTCTATCCAGCGCGCCAAAGTGGAACTCGCCGATAATGCCGGGCTTGTCCAGCTTCTCGATGATGGCGTATCGCTCCCGATCCACTCGTGGCGCGTAGATGTTGAAACTAACCACGTCGCAGTACTCCGCCGCCGCTTCTACCGCATCCGGTCCGTACCACGCAAAACGGCACCCTAGATACAGGTGGTTCGGCGCCATCTCCTTGAGCACCTGACGCACCGTGCGGAAGTATTGCCTCGCCAGGTTTTTCACGAACTCGGCAAAGTCCTGCTTGCGAGCATCAGTGGAGGGCGGTTGCAGTTTCTGGGGTTTCTCCAGCTCTTCCCAGCTGGCGAAAGACGCGTTCCACGCCGCGTTGAGTTTCTCGATCGTCCCGTACTTCTGGCGCAGCTGCTGCACGAAGGCACGCTTGGCAGGCGAGTGTGCCGCGTCCTCTTGCAGTGCGCCATACGCCAGTCCGTAACGTCCGCCTTCTTCGCCTGAGCCCGCCCAGCTGAGCTCGTTGTCCACGAAGTAGCCGATGCACCATGGGTCATCTCCGATATGTTGCACCACGGAACGCAGGGAGTTACGCACGCTCTGTTCAAACTTTGGGTCAAAGGGGTCATGCATCTTGCCCCAGTAGTCACCGCCGCTGGCGACGCGCGCGTGGTCGCCGCCGATATGCACCGTGCCTACATACGGAACCTTGCCGTTGCGGTGGAAATCCCAGTCCGACCAGTTGGCGATGGTGTTGAAGCCCCACGAGCGCAATCTCTGCAAAGTCACCTGCATCCACTGCGGTTTGTAGTTCTCCCCGTACTTGCGCTGCAGGTTCAGCGCGTACCAGTTGATGGTCTTGCCCTCTTTCACCGGGCCCGAATGCACACCGGAATGATAGCCGATGTGCTTCGCCAGCGGACTACCTTCCTCAGGTAGCCAGGTGAACATCTCCTCGCGCCCGGTGATGAAGGTGGCGTCGCCTGTGTGCACGCAGTCCATGCCCAGCGAGACGAACAGCGTGCCCACCGGTGTAACCAGCCACCACTTGCCATCATGCTTGGCAGCGCGGAAATAGCCTGTAGCCTGCAGTTTCGGGCCGCTCTTCCAGCCGCCGTACTCGTCGCGGTCGGGCAACGAGGGGTATCGCTTCAGTTCCTGTTCCTCCTGCTGGCGTCTCTGCCTCAGCTCCTCCTCACTGTGCACCTTGCCGGGCCAGTCGCCGCCCGTCCATTGTCCAAACCGGTCGACGATGCCTCTGACCGGCGCACTGCCTTCTATCAGGCGGATGTTGTCTATCTGCAGCTTCACCGGTTTTGCCGGACGATGGAGAAAGACCTGAAACGCCACAACGTGGCTCACGTTGAGCTTATGCGGATTCGTCACCCCCAGCAGGATACCGCCGCCCTCTACCAGAGGGGGCAATCCTCTCATGCCGTAGTCCATCGGGCTGAAAGCCAGCGGCAGCACGTAGGTATGCGTCTCACCCGCTCCGATGGTGGTGGTCGCCTGCCGGCAGTAGTTCCAGCCATCGGCGCGGGGGTCGTCATCCACGCGAATACCAAACCACACCGGCTCGGCGTTGGGGTTGTAGATATCTATCGCCAGCGCACCTGCTCCCGTCCAGTTCCATGGCTGAGCAGGGCGGAACATGACGTTGGGCCACTCCGCAGGACGGAACTCCACTTCCAGGGCATGTCCGGAAAGCTTGCCACCCGCCGTAATACGCTGTGCCCGCACCTCGTTTTGTAACATCGATGGAGGGAGCGGCTCGTTTTCGAAGTCGAACAGCGTCTGCTGAGCCGAAGCTGCCAGTGTGAGTGCCATCAGCAAACAGGATGCGAGAAGCCACCAGTAAGCCATCTTTGCACCTCCTCTCCTTACCGTTACTGCACCGGCACGATCTTGATGAAATCCAGCCCGAACATGTAGCGATCGCCGGTACTGGCAGGGTTCGTGCCCACCACCTCCACACGCAACACGTTCTGCCCCTGCTTTAACTGCACCTTTCCCATGCTGATTTTGCCGGTGTGTATCACCCCGTTGTTGAAAAGGTCTATCACATCGCCGACCGGCACGCTGTTGACCGACAGGCGGAACTGCCCGTAGTCCACCGCCTTGGTCATCGCGATAACCAGCTCATACGCGCCCGCTTTCTCCGCGTCGAATGCCAGATCCAGCACATCGCCCGGCTTTGCGCTCGTCCACCACAGCTGCGCTCCGCCGCTCCACGCTTCACCGAAGCCCTGCATATCCTGCGTGGTGGTATTGCCCCCAGTGCATTGCAAAATCTTCATCCTCTCGCCCTCCAGAGCGCCAGGTTCGCGATACACCTGCAACTTAGGCAGCTGCACAGGCAGACGCTCCCGTAGGGTGGCAAAGCTGCGTGCTCCCCGAGGGCGATCAGTATACCAGTAGCCAATTGCGCTGTAGCCGACCTCCACCTCTGCCCAGTGCCACACCTCGATATCGGCACGGAAGATCTTCTGGAACGGCACGTTGTCGACGATGAAGAAGCGGTTGTTGGACACATGCCCATAGTTGCCAGGCCCGTCGGCGCGGGGCTGGTTGTGGTAGGCATGCGTGAAAGGCGTTGGGTTGCCCCAGGCGTAGCCGAAGAAGTCTTCCGTGCCGGTTCCGAAGGTGCTGGGGAACTCTTCCCCGTCCACGTAAAACTTCTCGTCGCCTTCGCCCCACCACACTTTGACCGGGTTCGCCACGCTCAGCGCGACGCCGACGAATCGCCCTGTGCCCTCCGCCTCTGCCATCGTCCAGTCGCGCATCGGACGGGTACGGATGGGATACTGCGTATGCCACTGCGCATGGAAATAGAGTTGCCCACTGCTCCAGCGCGTGGGCTGTACCACCACCTTGCCCAACAGGTTCAGCGGTTCATCGCCCTCGTTGCGCACGCGCAATATCGCCCGCCGGGCAAAAGGCATCACCCAGTGGCTGTACATCGTGCCGTTCTCCAGCACGCCGCAGGGTAGTGCCTGATAGGGGTTCAAGCCGGGCCCCGTGCCGAAGAAATCGCCGAGCGGAGACCACACCGAGGACAAGGTGGCATTATCCCACGTGATTTCCAGCACCGCCGCCCGTAACGCCTTCTGCATGTCCTGCGCCTGCGGCTGCATCTCTATTGCCACGATGCGCGCCGGTCCCTGCAGATCCAACACGCGCGAACCGCCCGCGGGAATACTCCAGCGGATAGAATGTGACTTCGAGCCGGCGGGCGCACGCCATGTCTCGTAGGGCTTTGCCAGCCTCTGGGCAACCTGCTCCCCTAGTTGGCGCGTGCGCTCTACCGCCTCCCAGGAGAAGCTTTCCACTTGTGTGCCGGGCGGATAGAGGCGATAGTTCACATGATAGTACATCCCTTCACCGCCCTCTACGGTGACCAGAGCGTGCTTCGCAAAGGGGATGGGAAAGTACAGGTTCGCTCCGCTGGAATGTACGCCTGCCAGGGGAGGTACGAACGGATACCCTTGCGAACCGTCAAACAGCTTCGCAAATTCGCGCTCTATCACCGGTTTCTCCGCGCCGTCGATATAGACACGCAGCACCCCCTTCGGATTCGCCGACCAGATGCGCACGATCGCGCCCGGTCCCGGAATATCCGCCATCACCATCTCCCTGCGCCCGTTGCGCTCTTCGATGCGGATGTACTGACCGGCATCGCCGTTGGCAAACCAGTCTACTTTCTTGCCCTCCACGATGCGGCTCGCACGGTCGTAGCTGGATGCCTGCTTGCACTGTTCGCCCGCAAGGGGCTTGATGCTCAGTGCGCCAAGGTCTACCATCTGCTTCAGCAGGTCGGACAGGGTAACCGAAGGTGCAGATAGCGCCTGTAACGAGAGTAGCTCTACTCCGGCAACTATGATACAGAATACTTTGCGGTACATGCTATGACCCTCCGTCAGAATAGCCTTGCCCCCACTTTAGGGGTTCGCGAGAGGAGACGGGGAGTCCTGCCCTACCTAACTATACACCAGCACGAGGTTATCGCGGTGGATGACCTCGTCGGCGCGTTTAAAACCGAGCCGTTGCTCGATCTGCGCGGTTTGACAGCCTGCGATGCGGGCGATCTCCTCGCTGCTGTAGTTGGTGAATCCGCGTGCGAACACATGACCGCTTTCATCGCGCACTTCCACCACCTGCTGGGGCAAAAAATGTCCTTCGCAGGACAGCACGCCCGCAGGGAGCAGGCTTTTGCCATCGGAGACGATGCGCTGTTTGGCCCCCTCGTTGACCACAATCGTGCCTGAGGCAGGCAAACCATACGCCAGCCATCGCTTGCGGTGGCAGAGTTTGCGGGGTTGCGGATGAAACACCGTGCCCACGAAATCGCGCCCATGACAGATTTGATGGATGATGCCCTCATGCCTACCGTGCGCGATGACCATCGTCACGCCGGAGGTAGTAGCAATCTGCGCTGCCTGCAGCTTGGTAATCATCCCCCCTGTGCCCATGCGCGAGCCACTACCCTGCGCCATGCGCCAGATGCTTTCGTCCAGCCGATGCACCTCGCGCACCAGCCGAGTATAACGCCCGCGTTCGTCGCGCTCATACAGACCCTCCACGTCCGAAAGCAGAATCAACAGGTCGGCGTCCAGCAGAGAAGCAACCATCGCCGCCAACGTGTCGTTATCGCCGAAGCGAATCTCCTCGGTGGCAACGGTGTCGTTTTCGTTGATAATGGGGACCACACCCATTTTGAGCAGTTGCTGGAGGGTGTTGCGAGCGTGCAAGAAGCGATGCCGCTCACCGAAATCCTCGCGCGTGAGCAGCACCTGTGCCACCGGCAGGTCGTACGCCGCAAACGCCGCCAGATACGCCTGCATCAACAGGGGTTGACCGATGGCTGCTATCGCCTGTTTGAAGGGCATGCTCGCGCGCGCGAGGGTTTCGGCAGTTTGCCCCACATAGCTCTCCCACTGCTCGGTGCCTGCACGGATGGCACCCGAGCTCACTAGCACCACGTCGCTACCCGAGCGATGCTCGGCCGCACACTGCATCGCCAGCGAGGCGATGTACACCCGGTCCAGCGCGCCGGTCTCATCCGTCAGCGTGCTGGTACCGACCTTAATCACCATCCTGCGATAAGCCATCACGAGGCTTCCCAACGCTCCTCGTCCACAAATTCGAACTCCTCATCGCCGATACGCACCGTATCTCCATGCTGGATACCCGCCTCGCGCAGGCGTTGCAGCACGCCGATACGCTCCAACTTGCGATGCAGGCGACGTACCGCTTCCTCGTTCTCCAAATCGGTCATCTTCACCATGCGCTCGATGCCCTTTCCCTGCACGGTAAACTCATGCTCACCCGTCTGCGCAACCTGCCACGCCCGCTCGTCTTGCCGAGGGGCACGAATCACCACCATCTCCTCGACCGGTGCTGTCGGCAAGGGGATTGTGTCCAGAAGTTCCGCAAGATGGTACACCAGTGGCTGCACGCCTTCTCCCGTCGCGGCGGAGATAACATGTACCGGATAGCCTTCCTCGCGCAGGGCATCTCTCACGCGGTCCCTGAGTTCGGCAGGCGCAACATCCGCTTTGTTCAGCGCAACCACCATCGGCCGGCGCAACAGGCTCGGGTTGTAGAGTTCCAGTTCGCGCTGAATCACCTCGAAATCCTGCAAGGGGTCGCGCCCTGTCATGCCGGAAATGTCCAGAAGGTGCACCAGCACGCGACAGCGTTCCACGTGACGTAGAAACTGATGCCCCAGTCCCTCGCCTGCGTGCGCGCCCTCAATCAAACCGGGAAGGTCCGCCACCACAAAGCTGCGCCCCTGCTCGACGAACACCACACCCAGGTTGGGCACCAGGGTGGTAAAAGGATAATCGGCGATTTTGGGTTTGGCGGCGGAGATGCGAGAGATGAGCGTGGATTTGCCCACGTTCGGATAGCCGACCAGCCCCACATCCGCCAGCAGTTTCAGCTCCAGTCGTAGCCTGCGTCGCTCGCCCGGTTCGCCCTTTTCCGCAAAGCGCGGCGTCTGCTGAGAAGGGTTGGCGAAATAGGCGTTGCCGTGACCACCGCGGCCTCCGCGCGCTACCACGACACGCTGTCCGGGCTGGATGAGATCCGCCAACCACTCGCCACTCTCCTCGTCGTAGACTACCGTACCAAGGGGCACACGCAGTTCGCAGTGCTGTCCGTGCTTGCCGTGACGCAAGTTCGGACCGCCGTCCCCACCCCGCTCGGCGCGGTAATGACGCTGGAAGTGGTAGTCCAGCAGGGTGGTGAGGCGTTCGTCCGCGACGAGCACCACGTCGCCGCCGCGCCCACCGTCACCTCCGGCGGGACCTCCGCGCGGCACGTACTTCTCTCGCCGGAACGCCACACAGCCGCTGCCGCCGTCTCCAGCCTGAACCTCGATGGTGACTTCGTCGACAAACATCCTGTCCCTCGAATGCGCGAAAAGGCTCGCACTCCGGCGAGCCTTTTCCTTACTCTTTCATCCCGCAAATCTATGCGGTGACCGCTTCTGCTGTCGGCACCACGCTCACGCGGCGGTTCTTCTTGTCGCTGCTCTCGTACTTCACCACGCCGTCCACCAGTGCAAACAGCGTGTAATCACCGCCCATGCCCACGTTCCTGCCGGGCTTGAACTTGGTGCCTCGCTGGCGGATGATGATACTTCCCGCCTTCACAAACTCGCCGGCGTATTCCTTCACGCCGAGGCGCTTCGATTTGCTATCTCGTCCGTTGCGAGAACTTCCGACACCTTTCTTGTGTGCCAATTTGCCTCACCTCACTCTATGCTTCAATGCTCTGCACGCGAAGAACGGTTTGCCACTGCCGATGTCCGTAGTGGCGTCGCTCGTTCTTTTTGGGTTTATAGGTGAACCCGATAATCTTCTTCGCCCTGACGTGGCGCACCACTTCCGCCACCACCTTCGCATTCGGTAGCGTTGGCGTGCCCACGCGCAGACCACTCTCATCCTGCACCAGCAGTACCTCCGTCAACTCGACGGTCTGCCCCTCTTCCACCGGTAGTTTTTCCACACGCAGGATGGTATCGGGTTGCACCTTGTATTGCTTTCCGCCCGTTCTGACGATAGCGACCATTGCCAACCCCGCTTCTCTCAGCGAATTGTGTTCAAACACCTGTAAGATTTTACCGAACAAGACTCTCTTTGTCAAGGGATTGATTGAATATCTTTGCTATCTTTCTTGGCGGAGCCAATCGGTTGTCTTCTGGGGAAGTTCATCCACACTCTCCTTTGACCTGTCCCCTGTGAACGTGGTATACTTAATGTGCGCACGCAAGTGCGATTTTTTTGTGAGGAGTGTATGGCGACAGGTCGTTCCAACGGACAATCTCCTTCGGTGGCGATAGTGAACCTCGGTTGTGCCAAAAACGTGGTGGACGCCGAGGAGATGCTGGGTGTGCTGGCGGAGCACGGCTACACGCTCACCGCCGATACATCCCGCGCCGATGTGCTCATCGTGAACACCTGTGGGTTCATCGCCAGTGCGAAGGAGGAATCGTTATCCGCCATTCGTGATGCGCTGCGCTGGAAACGCCGCCGCGGGGCGAAGGTAATCGTTGCCGGTTGCCTCTCGCAGCGATACGGACAGAAGCTGCTAGAGCAGGTTCCCGATGTAGACGCGCTGATCGGTGTAGGGCAGATGGCACGCATTCATGAGGTGGTGGAACGTGCCCTGTCGTATCACCAGCCCGTGGTGGAGAAGACGCCCCCTCAACATCGCTGGGCACAAACGGGCACGCGCGTGCTCTCCACCGCCCCCTGGAGCGCGTACCTGAAGATTTCGGAGGGATGCGACCACAAATGCACGTTCTGCGCCATCCCTGCCTTTCGCGGCGCGCACGTGAGCAAACCACTAGAGCGTGTGCTGGCAGAAGCGGAAGACCTTGCGAAGCGTGGTGTGAAGGAAGTCAACCTCATCGCGCAGGACAGCACGCAGTACGGGCTGGACCTCTACCGCAAACAGATGTTGCCTCACCTGCTGCGCGAGCTGTCCAGCATGGGCGCGTTTCGCTGGATTCGCGTGCTGTACTGCTACCCCTCGCGCATGACGGACGAAGTGATTGAGGTACTGGCGAACACGCCCGGGGTGGTACCCTACGTGGATATACCCTTGCAGCACGCGGATGACGAGATTTTGCGGGCGATGATGCGCCCTGTGGGCAGGCAGCGCTATGTTGAACTGGTGCATCGCCTGCGCGAGGCAAACCCGGACATGACCGTACGCAGCACCTTCATCGTAGGCTTTCCGGGCGAAACGGAGAACCACTTCGCCAACCTGCTCTCTTTTCTTGAGGAGGTGCAGCTGGACAGAGCAGGAGCCTTCATCTTCTCGCCAGAGGACGGAACGCCTGCTGAACAGTTGCCCAGCCGGGTTCCCTATCGCGTGGCACAAGCCCGCTACGACCGTCTCATGCGTCTGCAACAGCGTATCTCGCTGAGGCGCAACCGTGCCTGGGTTGGGCGTGAGATGGAGGTGCTCGTCGAGTGCCCTCACCCAAGCCAGCGCAACCTGTGGGTGGCACGCTCCTTCCGCGATGCGCCGGAAGTGGATGGAACGGTACTCGTGCGGGCAAGGAATGTGCAGCCGGGTCAGTTCATCACTGTCAGAATTACCGATGCCACTGCCTACGACCTGATGGCCGAAAGCACTACTACTCTGCCGGTTACTGCCGGATATAAGGAGGAGGTTTCGCCGTGAGCAATTCTGTCACTGCACAAAGCGTAGAGACCACTGCGCAGGCTTTTCTGCGAGCAATCGTCGCCAACGCGCTGGTGCACTTCAAGGAGCCTGCTAAAATGTCGGAGCTGCAGGACGCCTTTCATCTCCCTGCGCTGGACATGGACATCCTGCGCTACACGCTGGGTTCCAATGCCGACCTGTTCACCTCCACCGAGCGGCGGTGGACGATTTCCACACGCTTTGAGGATGCTACGCGTCCCGTTCATGCGGTCGTGGAAGGCATCCTGCGCAACACAGGGCAACCTGTTGGGTTGGAGCCCCTCGCTTACTTGCTCGCCGAGGTGTATCATCGCACCCCACAGGCGATGGCTGTGGTCATCTACCGTCTGTCCGATGAACACTTCTTCCGCCTGCCGGACAACCGCATCGGCTTACGAGAGTGGCTCCTTCGCACCGACTACGACAGCGCGGAAGATGTGGCGTTCTATAACTATGTCGACCTCGCCGAGGCACAAAAGCTGTTGCGAAAGCACTCAAAGTTCGACGGTTCGCCCGAATCGGTCATCGCCCTGTTGCGCGAGGTAGGCACACCGCTATCCGCACGTTTCATCGCCTTCCTGCAGTGGTACAAGAACCCCGAAGCCTTCCATGCGCTCAAGGCTTACCAGAGCCTGCTGGACGCCGAAGGGATAAAGGCGTTCCCTCTGCAGGAGGCACATGCGCTGGAGCCGGTGGCGCACTGGGCGCTGGCAGAGTGGGTGCCCCAGTGGATCGAGGCAATACGCCCTCAAGCCAGGCAGATGGCGGGGGTGCTGGCGCAGCTGATGGCGGAGCCGCTGGTGCTATCAGTAGAAGACGTGGAGAACATGGTACAGCGCGTGCTGCAATCGCCCAAGGTGGTCACCGCTGAAGAGCTGGCGCGTAGCTTCTTTGACCTTACCCCCAGCGACCCCACCTATGCCAACGACCTCGATACCATCGCCCTGTCGCTGAGTCAGGACGAACGGATTATGTGGCTGGGCGGCACACGCTTCATCAACAAGGCAAATCTGCCGGCATACCTCTTCGAAATACCGGAGAGCCTGCGCTTCCCCGAGGTGCAGTTCTACACCGAAGAGGGCGAACCGCTGGAGTTCGACCTGGAGGATGAAGGGCTGTCAGGCACCTTGCGCTCTGACATCCTGGACCCGCTCGCGCAGGACGTGGACGACGAAGAGGAGGCAGTAACCATCTTCCCCATACCCGAGAGCGTGCAGTGCGTCGTCAAGGCACGCCACAAGGAGATCGGCACCTTCCCGCTGTGTCAGATCCCCGCAGGCTTCTTCCAGCCCAAACCGTCCTTCCAGCAGGTGACGTTTATCGACGAAACCACCGGCGACCGCTACACGGACGTGTACGTGAACCAGAACAAACGTCTTATCTTCGGTCTGCTGGACTGGTACGCCACGCGCGAGGCGGTATCCGGGTTGATATTTACCCTCACCCGCACCGAAGACCCGTTCGTGTTCAAGGTGCGCTGGGAAGACGCGCTGGAACCGCGCGTGCATATCAGCCGTAGCCGATACGAAGAGCTGCTGGACATGAGCACACGCATGGCTCAGAGCTACTCCACCTTCGACATCATTTGCGAGATTCTCAGCATGCACCGTGGAGGCATGGAGTTCCTGAGCATTCTCAGTGAGGTCAACGTCATCCGGCGCACCCGACGCAGACGGGTGGCTTCCGTGCTGAGCGCGTTTCAGGCGTTTTATCTGCGGAGTGGGCTGTGGCATCTGGACGAGAAGAAGCGCGACGCCGGCATCGACCGCGCCAAGCGCAAGCATATCCGAAAGTAACTCAACCGTGTCCTTGCGAGCCGCAGGGCGGCGAAGCTATCCACGAGGAGGATGGCTTCGGGTGCTCACGCACCCTCAAAAGGACACGGGTGCCTTCACCACACCCTACTGTTCCTTCTTCACCGTCTGCCATATCCCAGCGATGCGCCGCTTTTCAGCAAGGCGCGAATCGGCATCGCCGTCTAGCACCTTCTCCAGACCGTCGCACAGTTTGGTGAGGGTATCTACATAGCTCTTGTCGGCAGCCGTTTGCGATGGTTCCGGCAGCCGCGCCAGCTTGCCCGCGCTATGCAACTCCGCACGTTGCAGCACCACCAGCCACTGCCTCAATATCAGCTGGGCGTGAGCCGCTGCGTATGTCTGAGCCAGCCCTGCCTGCTCTAATCGCTGCAGGAAACGAACGAAGGGGGACACTCGGTCTTTCAACGACACGAGTGAAGCGGGCGCGGATGCCTTCGCAAACCCGTTTATTACCTCTTTCGCGGGAGTGGGCATGGTCCGACCGGGCACACGCGCGGGTTTCGCGCCGCCCAGCACTATCTGTACGGTGGCATCCTCTGGTGTGCGCTCTTCAGGCAGAAACACCGACGTTTCGTCATGCCACTGCCAGTCTTTACCGTTGACCAGCACCCTGCGCACACGCCCCTGCCCCACTACAGAGCCCGCCGTTCACCCAGGTACCGAAAGCCCATAAGCCCTCCGGCTCCGTATACATGTCGTCCAGTGATGGATAGTTGGGCAGGATGAAGTCGTACGGGCGCAAGCCGGGGATGGAGGCGATTTTGGCATAGATGCGCTGTGCCTGATCATCGTCCACAACACGGAAACAGATGGCATCGTGGTTGGGTGGGGCTTCGAAGTAGCCGTGCTTCGGTGCGCCGTACACCCCGTGTTTCGTACCGTCGGGATCCAGCGATTTGATGAAGTAGCCTTCCTCGGTGGTCAGCAACGCCAGTCCTTTGCGCGCTCGCTCACGACGTCCCGTGTACAGGCGCGCCTTGCGCGTATTGCCCGCCAGCTTCTCCAATTCGATGAGCCTGTCCAGCGCCGCGATGGTGGTGATAGACAGTCCGGCGAGATACGCCATGTCGTACGTGCCGTCAGGTCGTTTCCAGCCTGCGTAACTGGGAGCAAGCAAGTTGCCAGCCGGTCCCGCCAGGAAGAGGTTGTTTTTCGGGTCGCGCCTGCTTTCGATGAACTCCGCACACCGCTCCAGTTTGGGTAGGTAGCGGGCGATGGCTTCAGGGTTGCGACTAATCAACAGCAGCTACGCCAGACCGTTCCATTGCGGGGTATACAACATCGGCAGGTTCTGGAACTCGGGGTCGGGGTCAAACATGCGGCGGGCAATATCCAGCAGCTGCAAGTATTCAGCGTCTCCCCTTCCCGAGAAGTACTGCCCATCGAATCGGTGTTCAGCGCCCATGCTCTCGCCTCTAGAGATTGATTACTACACCATTCGAACTGTTCCCCCGAAATCCTGTCTGGTTTCACCCACGCCCACTCAAAATCGCCCACCACTTTCCAAACGCCCTCTCATGCTCTTGCGATTTGGTCGGTTTTATGGGATAATATATTGGCGAGCGCGCCCGTAGCTCAATGGACAGAGCATCAGACTTCGGATCTGAGGGTTGGGGGTTCGAGTCCCTCCGGGCGCGCCATTCTGTTCTATCCCCCGAGACAGCTTCCGTCCTCCAATCGCGTAAAACCAGCGTAGGGCACAAGCACGAACCGTCAGATCCGAAGTCTGGGGGTCATTTCCTGTGACAACGTCTCATTGAGGCTATAAGACAGGGGGTAGACTGCATAATAAAATGGTGCCGCGGGGCAGAATCGAACTGCCGACACCAGGATTTTCAGTCCTGTGCTCTACCAACTGAGCTACCGCGGCACGCCTGACAGTGGCGGGGACGACGGGGCTCGAACCCGCGGCCTCAGGCGTGACAGGCCTGCGCTCTAACCAGCTGAGCTACGCCCCCGCACGATGAGCATGGTGGGCGAAAGAGGGCTCGAACCTCTGACCTCTTCCTTGTAAGGGAAGCGCTCTTCCAGCTGAGCTATTCGCCCTCTTTGAAGGAACCTTTCCCACCAGCACCGTATATTATTCCAAAAATCTTGCGATTTGTCAATGGGGTGAGCGCGGTTTTCTCGCCCCAAACGCAAAAATCCCAGCACAAGGAGGTCTTCCAATGCGTAAGTGGTGGACAATGCTCGCCCTGGCTGTGGCGGTAACTGCCGTCGTTCCGGCAGGCGCGCAGGAGGAAACCGGGAACAACAACCTGCGCGTGCGCGCGGGTGTCTTCTTCCCGCAAAAGGCTGACACTCGCGATGCGGCGGGCAAAGCGTGGTTTACAGCGGGGGTGGAGTACGCCTTCCAGCCGCTGATCAGCCCCGGTTTCGAGGGCAAAATCACCCTCAGTGCCGACTTCATGGGCAACAAAGACATGCACAATATCCCCGTGCAGGTGAACCTGGTCAGCAACTACGAACGGTTCACGTGGAGTATCGGGGCTGGCATCGGTTTCGCCAAGAACGTCGCCGGTGATGCTAAGACCGGCATGACGTACAGCGTAGGCGTCAGCGCACAGGTCGGCAACACAGCCGTCCCGCTGGAAGTGGGTGTGATGTGGAGAGGCATGACAAACGTCAACAACCAGCTGGATGGTGTAGCGGTGCACCTGCAGCTGCGCTTCTAACAAACGCCAGAGGGGGCAGACGCAGAGGTCTGCCCCTACCTCCCGTTACCGAAACGCAACAACTCGCTCACCGTCACAACACGGTATCCCTGGGCATCCAGCGCGTTGAGAATCTGAGGCAAAGCCTGCGCTGTTGCCTCGCTACCGCAATGCATCAACACAATTGCGCCTGGACGCATCAACCGCATGACCCGGTCGGTAATCATCTGCGGGGTGATGTCCTTTTTCACGCTATCCCAGCTGTCGATAGTCCAGTAGATGGTCAGGTAGCCCTCGTCCGCCGCTACCGAGCGCACCCGCTCATCCCGCGCGCCAAAGGGCGGGCGGAAAAGAGGCTTGGTGCTACGTCCGCAGATGCGCAACGCTATCTCCTCGGTACGGCGGAGCTGCTCGCGCATCTGTTCGTCGGTTAATGAGGTAAACGCAGGATGCGACCACGAATGGTTGCCCAGCTCATGCCCAGACTCAGCAATCTGGCGGGCGGCGTCAGGATACCGCTCTATCCATTGACCAGTCAAGAAGAAGGTGCAGTGTATTCCACGCTGCGCCAGCGCACGTAAGATTTGAGGAACCGGCTCCGCCGAACTGCCCGCGTCGAAGGTCAGTGCCACCAGTTTCGCAGAGGGCGAACCCGCATCGACCTCTTTCGAGGTCACCGCCAAACTTGCCGAAGCGGACAATACACCGCTTGGACCAGTAGCAAGGGGTACGCTCTGAGGTTCTTGAACCGCTTCGGCAGTTTGCCTACCAGTAGAGGCATTCGGTTTGCCGTCTGCTTGGGCACGTCGGGCAGGCTTCTGCGGCGGGGAGACAACCGTTGCCTCTTGCCGCTTCTCTTGCAAGGCAGGAGGCAAAAAACGAGAGACGTAAACCGCAACCACCAGCACTCCCACCACAACCAGCAAGAGTTGTAGAGCCCCCCAGACGAACCGCACCCTATGACGCGGCCGCCGTCGTGATGACGAACGTTTTCGGGATGCCATCGCTTTACGGTGACGAAGCCACTCTGGGAGCGGCTAGATTCTCACGCAGGTACTCCACCGCCTTTTGAAGCTGCACATCGTGGGCGCGGTCATCGATGTCGGTCATCTCTTCGCTCTGCTTCACCACGATGTCCGGCTGGATGCCACCGCGCTTTATCTCTTTGCCATCCGGGTCCACCTTGCGGTTCAGGTCGTAACCACTGGGGGTCAGGTATTTCGCGGTGGTGATGGCGACCGCCGAGTTGTCCTGCAGCTGGAAGATGGTCTGCACCAGTCCCTTACCGAAGGTGGTCTCACCGATGATGACGCCTCGTTTGTTGTCCTTGATCGCTCCGGCGACGATTTCCGATGCGCTGGCACTCCACTCGTTTACCAGCACCACCAGCGGATAAGGCTTTAGAGCACGCCCTCGCTCGGCAAATAACTTGGTTATCTGCCCGTTCTTTTCCTGTATCAGCACCACCACCCCGTTGTCGACGAACCGGCTGGCGACGTCCACCGCCACGTTCAGCAAGCCACCCGGGTTATAGCGCAGGTCCAGGATAAGCGCACGTAAACCCTTTGCTTCCAGCTCGCGCACCTTCTGTACCAGTAGCTGGTCGCACTTCTCGTTGAACTGTTCCAGTCGTACGCGCCCGATACCGAGCTTTTCGTCCTCCATATAGGCATAGACGACAGGCGAGGTAATCAGGTCGCGCACGATGGTGATGTGCAGCAGCTTCGTCTCTCCCTTGCGCCGGATGGTCAGCTCCACCTTCGTACCGCGCGGTCCACGTATCTTTTTGACGACATCATCCACGCGCATTCCCGCAATGGGTTTGCGGTCCACCTCTACAATCACATCGCCCGCTTTCACACCCGCTTTGTCCGCGGGGCTTCCCTCGATGGGGCGATAAATAACGACCTGCCCGTCCTTCTCCTGCAGCTGCGCCCCGATGCCGAAGAAATCACCGCGCGTATCCTCCTGCATGCTGCGGTACTCGGTGGGGTCCATAAAGCGGGTATAGGGGTCGTGCAGAGCGGCTAACATGCCGCGAATGGCGGCGTACGTTAACTGCTTCTCGTTCACCGGTTGATAGTACTGGTTGCGCAGATGCGAGAGCACATCCCAGTAGAGCCCTACGGGCCAGAGGTATCCCTGCTGCGCATCCTGCTCTATTTGCAGCGCAAGCCCCACTCGCTGGGGCACCGTCTGCGCAGCATACAACGCACGCCGAACGCCGCCCGCTTTCATGTCGGGGTAGAAAAAGCCCGCCAGAAAGGCAAACGTGACCAGCAGAGGGATACACCCCGAAAATGAGAAACGCTTTCTTTGCATCGCTTTTCCCCTTTCCTATGCCCGTGTCGTGGTGCGCTGCTGGGACAGCAAGCTCACCGCCTTCTCCAGCGCAAGGTCGTGCCCCTGCTTCGGAACCGTTGGCGCAGAGACGGTGGGATACACCCCTTTACCGTGAAAATCACCGCCGCTTAATGTGAAGAACTTGCCGGTGGTTATCGTGACTGCAGAACCGTCCGGCAAGGGGATGAACGTCTGTACCAGCCCATCGCCGAAGGTGCGCTCGCCCACCAGCTTTGCCTGCGCCTTGTCACGCAGAGCCACCGCCAGCACCTCCGCCACGTTCGCCGTGCCGCGATTCACCAGCACCACCATCGGCGCCTTGACGCGCGGATTCGCGCTGATGTTTACCGGCTGACGACGCTTGCTCTCACCGGTGCGCGTTTCTATCATCGCCAGCGCAGGGCTTTTCACCAGCATCGCCGCTGCTTGCGACGCCGCCTCCAGCGAACCACCGGGGTTGTTACGCAGGTCTATTATCAGCCCACGCAAGCTGTTTCCCAGTCCTGCCAGAGCGCGTTTGAGGCCGTCAGGCGTTTGTGCGTTGAACTGTGCAATGCGCAGATAGCCTACCCCACCCGGCATCAGCCGGTAGGTAACCGGCTCCACCGTCAACACGCCCGGTGTTACCTTCACTTTGAGGGTGGCGTTACCTCGGCGAACGGTGAGTGTCATCGGTGCCTGGTCCTTGTTCGTCAATGCGTTCAGCGCTTTGCGCAAATCCAGTCCCGCCATCACCCTTTTGCGAGCATCCTCCAGCGCTTTCACCAGTTCGTTGCCTCGCACGCCCGATCGTTGCACCTGCCGGAAGGGGTCGTACGCAATAACCCACCTGCCGTCGATCTCGGCAATCACGTCGCCGGGCTGCAAACCTGCTCTCTCCGCAGGGCTGTTCGGCAGAGGGGCAATGACCGTGAGCTCCCGCCTTTCGACGTCCTCGTTTACCTTACGCACCACAGTCAACGCAGCGCCGATGCCGTAGTAGGTGCCTCTGGCAGCTTCCTGCAACAGCCGGGCTTCCTCCGGCTCCAGGAAGCGCGTGTTGGGGTCATTGAGCGACTGAAGCATCGCCCGCACCGCGCCGTACGCCATCGGTTTTGCCTGCTCCGGCGTGTAGTCCACATGCTGCTTTTCCACGTACTTGAACACACTGTAGAAGAGCTGCATCAGGTCCATACTCACCGGGGATGCGCTATCGCCGGGTGCAAGCGCCACGGTATAACTCTGCTTGGGGGAATACTCCTGCAAAGAAGTGACACGCGCACCCGGATTGGCGGTTGCTATCGGCAGAGTAGCCAGCTGCTGACGCAACCACCACCCAGCACCGAAAGCAGCTACAGCCAGGGTAAACCAGGATAATACACGCCGTGGGGCACGAATATTCACCGACGAACCTCCATTCTGAATACCGGTGTACAAACGCTGACAGGCATATCTACACGCTTGCCCAGTAAGCGTATTATAGCATCCACCGGAAAGCAAAGTCAATCGCAAGAATACCAAAATATCACCTCAGTTGCTTGCTGTATGCAATCAGCAGGCTGATGCGACGGTTGGAGTAGTGGTACGGGTCTTCCGGCACGCGCAGCTTGTTATCGGCGTAGCCGCGCACTTCGTAAATCTGCCCCTTACGCAAACCGCTGGCTTCTAAAACGCGCCGCGCACTGTTCGCCCGGTTTACCGAGAGCTCCCAGTTGGTCATGCCCCCACGCGAAAACGGACGGCTATCGGTGTGCCCTTCGATAATAATCCGGTTGGGCAGTTTGGCGAGGTATTTGGCGATGCGGGTGAGCAGCTGGCGGGCTTGCGGGGTTACCTCCGCGCTACCCGTCATGAAGAACACCGATTGTGAGCTTTCCATCAGCTCGATCCGAAGCCCTTCGTCCACAATCTGTATCTGCACAAACGGCTTCAGGTGCTTGAACTCGGGCACGCCTTCCATCGCCTTCTCTATTTCCTTTTTCGCCTGCTCCATGCGCTGTTTCTCGGAGGCTTCGCTGAGTTCGGGCAGCTCCTTCTCGGACGCCTTCGCCGCTCCCCCTTCCGGGGCGATGCTGAACGCCAGCTTGCCCTCGTTCACCGCCTTCATGAAACCGACAGGGTCTTTGAAATACGCCGCGATGGCTTCCTTGATGTTCTGGCTCAAGCCGATAATCCACATCACCAGAAAGAACGCCATCATGGCGGTCACGAAGTCGGCGTACGCCACCTTCCACGCCCCGCCGTGGTGACCGTGGTCACCGTGCTTCTTTTTGACGATGCGGATGTCGCCGCCCTTTTCATTACCTGCCATGCCTCACCTCCTACGCCGCCGCGGCTTGCCGACCGGTACCCTTGACGCTCTCCTCCATCTCGCGGAAGCTGGGGCGATACGCTGGCGGGATTTGCCGGCGGGCGAACTCCACGCAGGTAATCGGCGATTCGCCTCGTGCGAACGACAGCAGGGCGTGACGGATGCACTGCAGGTACTCCTCCTCCGCGTGAACGCGCCCCTCCACCGCCTGCGACAGCGGCTGGAACACACCGTACGCCAGCAGCACGCCCATGAAGGTTCCCACCAGCGCGGCAGCTACCTTGTGCCCGATTTGCTCAGGAGGTCCGTTAATCGCCTGCATGGTGATGACCACGCCCAGCACCGCCGCCACGATACCGAAACCGGGCATGGCGTCGCCCGTCTTGGCAAGCATGTTGGCGGGCTTCAATGCCTCCTCTTTGTGCGTCTCCAGGTCGATCTCCATCAGGTCGGATAGTTCGTAATGCCCCACCGCGCCCGTCAGGATGACCTTCACCGTATCACACAAGAACTCCATCGCATGGTGGTTCGCCATGATGCCCGGATACTGGGCAAAGAGTTCGCTCGACTCAGGGTTTTCCACATGTCGCTCCAGTGCCAGCAAACCCTCCTTGCGGGCCAGGGTGAAAAGCGCAAAGAGCATCTGCAGTAGTTCCATATAGCTATCTTTGCTGACGGGAGGAGGCTTGAGCAAGCCAAGCACCGCCCTAATCAATGTTTGCACGCCCGAGATGCCATTGCCAATAATCACACCACCAAACGCCGCACCGCCGATGATAATCACCTCCGAAATCTGGATGAGCAGCGCAACCTTGCCTCCATGCATGGTATAGCCCACCAGAATGGAGCCGAACACCACCGCCAGCCCAATCAGCACAAACATCTGTCTTCATTGACCTCCGTGTGAAATTGCGCAAAGGGTGTCAATAAGTATGTTGGCTAAAATGAGGGGTTTGTGAAGGGGATAGAAAGGTAAAAGGGACCGGCTTCAAGAGAGCATCATACACCTTGAGCAGGTCCCTTCGCGCGTAGCGGTTTCGCTTAACGCATGTCTGCAGGGGCGCCGCCTTGCGTCTCCGCCGATTCGCCGCCTTTCATCAAGCCAGCCTTGCCACCGGGGAACATATCCACAAAGCCGACGTTCTTTCCCTGCTGGGGCTGGATGAACGACCTGTACGCGGAGAAAGCTGCGATGGCAATAGCGACCACCACGATAATCACCCAGATGAGGGTCTTGTTGGAATTGGCAGGTACTTTAGACATGGTTTTGGCACTCCTCAGGGTTTGAACGCCTCGTTCCAGTGCAGATAGTTGAAGCGTCGCGCGGCGACTGCCTGGTCATTCCAGGGCCAGTACATAATCTGGCTACGCCGCATCGCTTTCGCGTGACCATCTGCAAAGCCAAGCGTCATTAGTTTATTATGGTTGCCCATCGCGAAACGTCCATCCCCCTGTCCACACCAGTTGACCGTCAGGTAGTTGGGGGCTTCGGGCCAGGCTGGGTCTGCGATATTGCGGTTATCCCAGCGCCAGTGCGTGAAGTTGCGTCCGTAGCTCACCGTTGTCCACAGCTCGTACATGATGGCGGTTTCGCCCGGACGCCCGATCTCAGACTGCGTTTTGGACTCCGCACTGGCGGCACCTGTTGCCGCGCTCACGGGGTAGTAGGCACATACCCCAAAGGTAGCGATGTTTTCCCACGTGCCCGGCTGGAAGTGCGTGAAGGAGTAGCTGATTTTGTACCAGGTACCGTTGGGTCCAGTGCAGTCATCACGCGGGATGCTGTCGCTCGGGCAGCCCCATATACCGGTGTTCTTGATATAGGGGTTCAGCATGTCTTCGGGGCCAATGGTCTGGTCGGGCCCGTTCGGGTCGTTGTTCCAGCACCGAGCGGGGCACCCAGAAGAACACGCACCGGGGTTTGTGAAGCAGGTGGGGTTCCACACCAGCAGTCGGTGGAACTTCTCATCATAGTCCTGGGTGTACATTAGCGCACCTAGCAGGATCTGCTTCACGTTGGAGATGCAGTTGGACTGTCGCGCCTTCTCGCGTGCCTGCGCGAAGACGGGGAACAGAATCGCTGCCAGTATCGCGATAATCGCGATGACCACAAGCAGCTCGATCAGCGTAAATGCACGGCGAGACATCGTTCATCAGGCTCCTTTTCGCTATATTTTGTTTGCACGAGTATTATATAATGCTTCGTGAAACGTGTCAAGCTGGGCGACGAAACCGGTAGACACACACGCTTAACAGCCTGCGCCCGCACCTTCCTCCAACTTCGTCAATGCCTCTCGCGCCGCCGCCTGCTCGGCATCTTTCTTGCTCTTGCCCGTTCCCGTTCCGAGCACTACCTCCCCCAGGCGCACCTGCACGCAGAAGGTCTTGTCGTGGTCCGCCCCTGTTTCGGAAATCACGTCGTACTCGGGGGTTTGACGGAGCAGGGCGTGCGTCTTTTCCTGCAGGCGCGATTTATAGTCATGGGCGCGGGAGGCGTCCGGCGCCCTTCGAATCACATCGCCCAACATACGCCACACGAACCGTCTGGCTTCTTCCATGCCCGCCTGCAGATACACTGCTGCGATCAGCGCTTCCACCGCATCCGCCAGGATGCTGCTGCGCTGGCGCCCACCCTGCGCCTCCTCGCCTGCACTGAGACGCAGCACCTGGTCCACACCAAGCTGCCTCGCTACCTGAGCCAGCGTACGCCGACTGACCACCAGCGCACGGGCGCGAGATAAATCCCCTTCGGCACGGTCGGGAAAAAGGGTGTACAGCTTTTCGGTGACAATGAGACCAAGCACTGCATCGCCGAGGAACTCCAGTCGCTCGTTGCTGGTTGCAACCCCCTCCGCCAGTGCGGAGCGATGAGTTAACGCCTGCTCCACCAGCGGGGCACAGGTCTCAGGGATCTGAAGTTTCTGACAGAACTCCTGAGGCGACATCCTAAAAGCGCTCGAACCGTTCCACGTTCACCACGAAAACGATGGCTCCGCCCACCAGCACCTTCACCGGATTGGGCACAAAGGTACCCACCGGCGCGGCATCCGGCGGGAGCACGTTCACGTACTGCTCGCGCGTCTTGCAGCTTTCACCGATCAGACGGAGCACCTGCTCGAGGTCTTCGTCCTCTACGCCGATGAAGAGCGTCACGTTGCCTTCACGCAGGAAGCCTCCGGTGCTCGCCACCTTGGTGAACTTAAAGCCGTTGCGCAGCAGTGCGTCCGAAATCTTGTTCTTGTCGCGGTCGTGCACGACAGCGATGACCAGTTTCATTGTCCTTCCCTCCTGCCTGCGGACGCCTCTATTATACAGGAAGTGTTGCGGACGGTTCAAACGCCGGCGGGTGAACCCGTTGGAGGCTCACGCTCTGTCGTGACCGCCATGTGAAGGGTGCGAACGACCCAACAGCCATCGCACATCCTCCCGGAGTGCCCGTTGCAGCTCCTCCAGCGGCTGGGTGGCGTCCAGCACCAGATAACGCTGCGGCTCCCGCCTCGCTTCCGTCAGAAACCCCTCGCGCACCCTCTCGTGGAAGGCTATCATCTCCGCCCCGATGCGGTTGCGCTCACGTTGGCGCTGCAGACCCATCTCCACCGGCAGGTCCAGCAGGTAGGTGCGAATCGGTTGCAAACCACCGGTGGCGAAGTGATTGAGTTGCCTCACCCACTCGATGTCCAGCCCGCGAGCGTAGCCCTGGTAGACCAGCGTGGAATCGGCGTAGCGGTCACAGACGACCGTTTTGCCCTCGGCAAGAGCCTGACGGATATGGCGAGTGTGGATGGCGCGGTCGGCAAGAAACAGTAACAGTTCCTCTTCGCGCTGCAGGTCACCGTGCTCCAGCAGTACCGCGCGCAGGCGCGGTTCCCAGGGTTCGTATGTTAGCCAGCTGGGGATGCCTTCTTGCTGGAGGCGTTCGGACAGCCAGCGGGCAAGAGTGGTCTTGCCCGCTCCTTCAATGCCCTCAAAGGTAATGAACAACGCGCTCATTACGTTGGCGGTGAGATGCGCACGCGACGGTTCGGCTCCACTCCCACGCTCTCCGACACCAGCCGGTACTTCTCCACCAGCTGATGTTGTAGCCGACGGATGTAGCTGTTTTGTGGAGAGAGGTCTACCGGCATCGAGGTGCGCAGTACCTCCTGAATAGCTGCCTCCGTCTCCAGCAGTGCGGCTT
Source organism: Armatimonadota bacterium (assembly GCA_049969495.1). GTDB lineage: Bacteria > Armatimonadota > HRBIN16 > HRBIN16 > HRBIN16 > HRBIN16. Next base: position 30,628 of record JBMFOT010000015.1, on the reverse strand, counting down.
CCGTCGGGTCGAGCGCAGGCTCCGAGTCTTCCCAGCCTTCCGGCGGGCGCATCGCGAAGATGTCCTGCACGCTACCGGCAATCTGTGCGTAGGTGTTGCTTTTCACCACATATACCGGCAAGCCTCTTGCCGATACTTCCTTCATGCGTGTGGGTTCGCGGCGGGCGTTCGCCTTCAGCGCAATCACCACATCTGCCTGCTGTACGTCGCGCACGATGTAGGCGGGCACACGCAACTCGCGGATGGCGCGCTCCAGGCGGTTACGGCTGACCCCGTAAGGGAAGATTCGCACGGTAGAGGGTAGCTGTCTGCGCTCCCTCATAGCGCCGGAGCGGACTACCAGTGTGCCCGTTTCTTGTGCCGGTTCGGGGGCGTCTCCCGCCTGCACCACCTGAATCGTGCCGTCAGGCAAACGTACCCTTACCTCAGGGCGAGGCGTCTCTCCGCGCAGGATGCGGTCTACCGTGCTCGCTACGTCGTGGTGAATCGCCAGTTTGTCCTTTTCAATCATCTCGATGATGATGTCGAAGGTAGGCGGCGCCTTGCGCTCCAGCACGGTCTTTTGCGTGCCGCGTCGGCGAGCCTCCTCATCGGAGAGGGTCACCGCCTGAATGCCCCCCACCAGGTCGCACAGGGTGGGGTTCATCAGCAGGTTCTCCAGGGAGTTGCCGTGCGCCGTGCCGATGAGCTGCACGCCACGCTCAGCGATGGTGCGCGCTGCAAACGCCTCTGCCTCCGTGCCGATTTCGTCGATGACGATCACCTCCGGCATGTGGTTCTCCACCGCTTCGATCATCACCGCATGCTGCAGTTCGGGCGAAGCCACCTGCATACGCCGCGCCATGCCGATAGCGGGGTGCGGGATGTCGCCGTCGCCGGCGATTTCGTTGGAGGTATCCACGATCACCACGCGCTTGTTGAACTCATCGGCGAGCACACGCGCGATTTCGCGCAGCTTGGTGGTCTTGCCGATACCGGGGCGCCCGAGCATCAGCACACTCTTGCCGCGTTCAATCACGTCCTGAATGATGTCGATAGTGCCGAAAACCGCCCGTCCCACGCGGCAGGTCAAGCCGATGATGCGCCCCTGCCGGTTGCGAATAGCGGAGATGCGATGCAGGGTGCGCTCGATGCCTGCGCGGTTGTCTTTGCCGAACGCGCCCACGCGCTGCACCACGTAGTCGATGTCCGCCTCGGTCACCTCCATATTGCTGAGCTGCAAGGTGCGGTCAGGAAAACGCGCCTGCGGCTCCCGTCCGAGGTCCAGAATGACCTCCAGCAGGTCCTCCAGGCTCGGCTCCTGCTCGAGGGCGCGTCGAACCTGTGGCGGCAACACCGCCAGCAACTCGTCCAGATTGTCGGTCACGCGCAACTGTGTTTTCGGGCGCTGCAACGTCTGCGCGCCTGTCAGGGGAGTAAAGCTGCTCATGCAGTTCGTAGAGACTCTTTTCCCTCCTGCCGATTACGGCGTGATGCAGAGTGTTTTTCCAGTTTTATGATACCGGATGAGACACATCGGAAGCAAGTTTTCGCGCTGTCCGAATCCATCCTATTGCGTATATCACCACCGCTACCGCTAGCCCCGGATACATCGGCTGAAGGAAGGCAGGGTCTTGCAACTTGCCGCTGAGCGAGCCATAGACCATCCATCCCAACGACGTTCCGAACCCCAGCACCATTGCCGCCAGCGCGAAGGGCGGAGCCACCCGAAATCGCCGCGTGTAACTGCCCACCAGCGGTAGCAGCAAACCCGGAATGAACAGCGAGCCTATCAGATACCACAGGTTCACCACCGACTGCACCTTCCACGCCAGCAGGATTGCCAGAACGCCTACCAGCGTAATGCCCCAGCGGGTGTAACGCATGGCATCCCCCTCTTCTCCGCCACGCCAGCGCCACACCAGATCACGCCCGAACGTCACCGCCGAGAGGAAGGTATAGCTCACCACTGTCGACATCACCGTCGCGAACATGCCCACAAAGAAAACACCTTTTGCCACGGGGGGCAACACCTGCTCCGCCAGCACGGGATAGGCGAACTTGGGGTCGTGCAGGCTATCGCCCAGCACCGCGCGCGCATACAGCCCGGCGGTGGTGGTCATCAGGTCAAACACGAACCAGCAACAGACGCTCACCACAATGCCCCACCGCGCCACCTGTGGCGAACGCGCCGCGTAACACCGTTGGTGAAAACCGGGGTCAATCAACGTCCACAGCGCGATGAAGAACCATACCACGATATACTGCAGGCTGTTGCCCCCGTGCCATGTCAGGTGCAGAGAAGGCAAGTTCTGGCGCAAGAAGTCCAGTCCACCATATCGGCTCACAAGAAACGGGATAATGATAGCGAACCCGCCGAACATCATCAGGAACTCCAATATGTTCACCCGCACATCGGCGTGCAGACCGCCCCGATACAGGTAAATCGTGCTAAGTATCGTGCCTACTACCAGCCACACCAGCAAGCTGCCCCCAAACAGCAGCTGGAACAACACCCCCAGAATCAGCGTGTAGGGCGCGGGAGTGGTCATGCAGAAGGTCAGCAACGAACCCACCAGCCCGCAAGCGCGACCGTAGATGCCGTAGAGCCTGTCGGGAATAGTGTACAGCTCCGCCTCGCGCACGCGCGGCGCCAGCAGCCAGGCGAACAGCAGGGCAAACACATAGTACGGCAGTCCGAATACCACCCAGTTGGACATACCGTAGGAGTAGCTGAACTCCCCTACCCCCAGAATGCCGCCATACCATGTGGCAACCAGCGTGGCGACGAATGCAGGCAGGCTGACAGTGCGCCCTGCGACCAGATAATCTGCCGCATCGCCTTTACGCAGGCTACGCCGAGCGGAATACCCTACCCACAGCACGGCGAGTAGATAAATGAACAGAACCAACAAATCCCCTGTCGAAAAATGCACAAGAGCCCCTACCACCGGAACAGCTCCTCCTCACCCAGCAACCGCACCACCACCAGATGTCCGCTCTGCCACTCGATAACCACCGGCGAACGCTCTACCACGTTGCTTACCCCGCGCGTGCCGAGCGTCAGCGTCTCGCCGTGCAACGCCCACTTCAGCCCTTCCGTGCGGATACCTTCCACCTCCCCCAGCGGTAACAGTGAAACCGTTGTCCCTGCCGGCACGCCAAACTGCAACCGCCGATGGGCGAAATAGATGATGGAGTGGTCTTCCACAAAGCGAATGAAGGCTTTGTCCGCATACCGCACCGCACCGCACACATTGCCCAGCACGTGGTCGATGCGGTCGCCCGTCGTGCCCACAACCACCACCTGCGGCTGGCTCCAGCGCGTGACCGCGAAGCGCAACGCCTTCTCCAGGTCGGTGTCGTCCTGTCCGGGGTCATGCACCATGCTCTCGGCAGGCAGCGATCGCAGCAGGTCGGTGGGCACGGAATCGAAGTCCCCTACCACGTAGTCGATGCGCAAGCCCGCCTCGCGCAGGCGCACCGCTCCCGCGTCCGCGCCAATGAGCACATCTGCTTCCGCCACCACCGACTGAAGCAGTTCCCGCCGCGGCGGCTGACCGTTCAGCATTATCAGAACACGCATTCCGTTATACCTCTAGATTATTTATTACGCAGGTAGACTGCCGTAATTCCTTTTCTATGGCTTATGCGAAGAGCAGGGTGCCTCTGGTGCTTGTGGGTGAGACAGACCCGAGCGGCTACAGTGCCGGACAAGTGCATCCTGCCTGCCCAGCCGAGATGTTTCCCTGTAAACCCGGAATACTTGACTTTTTTGTAAGGATTGGGCATAATAAGAGGTGGAGGAGAGGACGGATGAAAATCACCGCTCAAGAGGAATACGGACTTCGCTGCATCATGCATCTCGCCCGCGTGCCGTTCGGGAACACGGTGAACGTGCGCCAGATTGCGGAACATGAGGGGCTATCGGTCGCTTACGTGGAGAAGCTGCTCTATCTGCTCAACCGCGCCGGCTTGACCGAAAGCGTGCGCGGCGCGCAGGGGGGCTATCGCCTTGCCCACCCTGCCGAGCAGATTACCCTGCGACAGGTGCTGGATGCGCTGGGCGGAGTGCTTACCGCCGACTCTCTATGCAGTCAGTTCTCAGGCGACCGTGAAATCTGTGTGCATCATGGGGGATGCGAACTGCACTCGGTGTGGAGCTTTGTTGCAGACTACCTCTCGGTGGTTTTCAACCGCATCACGCTGAAGCACCTGGCGGAGGGCGCTGCGCGTCCGCTGGTTCCACCCGTTCTTTCACGCAGCGAGCAAACGATACCACTTACCGTTGGAGGGGAGACGACGCAACCATGAGCCAACTACCACTGCTGGAAATCCGCGACCTGCATGTCGCGGTTGACGGAAAAGAGATTTTGAAGGGCGTGAGCCTGACCATACATCGCGGCGAGATTCATGCCCTGATGGGGCGCAACGGCTCCGGCAAGAGCACTCTTGCCGCTACTCTGATGGGTCACCCACGCTATGAGGTGATCAAAGGCGAAGTGTTCTTTGAGGGGAAAAACCTGCTGGAGATGGAAGTGGACGAGCGCGCCCGGGCGGGCATCTTCCTCGCCTTCCAGTACCCTGTGGCTATTCCGGGCGTGAGCGTAGCAAACTTCCTGCGCAGTGCGCTCAAGTCGCTGCGGGGCGAGGAGATGAGCGCGCGCGAGTTCCGTACCGCACTGAAAGAGGAGTTCAAAGCGCTGCGCATGCCCGACAACTTCGCTAGCCGCTACGTCAACGAAGGCTTCTCCGGCGGCGAGAAGAAACGACTGGAAATCGTGCAGATGGGCTTGATTAAACCCAAACTGGCGATACTGGACGAAACCGACTCCGGACTGGATATCGACGGGGTGCGCATCGTGTCGGAAAACGTCAACCGCATCGCGGGTGAAGAGACAGGCGTTCTGCTCATTACGCATTACCAGCGTATCCTGCGCTACATTCGTCCGCATTTCGTGCATGTGATGGTGAACGGACGTATTATTCGCTCCGGCGATGAGAGCCTGGCACACGAGCTGGAGCAGCGCGGTTACGACTGGCTGCTTCGTGAGGCAGGCGTGGAGGAAGAGAAAATCCTACAGGAGGTGGGCTAAATGACCGCACCACAGTCTTTGCTGGATGTCGGCACCGAATACCAGTACGGTTTCCGCGACGAGATAGAGTACGTCTACAAGGCGGAGAAAGGGCTCAACCGCCGTGTGGTGGAGATGATTTCGCACTTCAAGAACGAGCCCGACTGGATGCGCGAGTTCCGCCTGCGTGCGTTGGAGATATTTCTCAAGAAGCCCATGCCCACGTGGGGCAACACAAAGCTTCTCAGCGAGATTGATTTCGACGACATCTACTACTACATCAAACCCGCAGAGAAGCAGGGCAAGACATGGGAAGAGGTTCCCGAAACTATTAAGAACACCTTCGAGAAACTGGGCATACCGGAGGCGGAACGCAAGTTCTTAGCGGGCGTCTCGGCGCAGTACGAGTCCGAAGTGGTCTATCACAGCATCCGTGAAGACCTCGAGCGACAGGGCGTGATTTTCCTCGATATGGACTCGGGCTTGCGCGAGTATCCTGACCTGGTGCGCCGCTGGTTCGGCAAAGTGGTGCCTCCCGGCGACAACAAGTTCGCCGCGCTCAACTCGGCGGTGTGGTCGGGTGGCTCGTTCATCTACGTGCCGCCGGGCGTGCACGTGGAGATTCCTCTGCAGGCGTACTTCCGTATCAACGCAGAGAACATGGGGCAGTTCGAGCGCACCCTTATTATCGCCGACGAAGGTAGCCGGGTGCACTACATCGAAGGCTGCACTGCGCCCATCTACTCTACCGACTCGCTGCACTCGGCGGTGGTGGAGCTGATTGCTCTGAAGGGCGCGCACATCCGTTACACCACCGTGCAGAACTGGTCCAAGAACGTGTACAACCTGGTGACCAAGCGCGCGCTGGCGTACGAGGATGCCACGGTGGAGTGGGTGGACGGGAATCTCGGCTGTTTAACAAGTGACACCAAAGTGTTTCTGAATAGCAATATCAAGCCTATTGCTGAAGTACAGCCGGGCGATGTGGTGTATTCTGTGGATGCCAGCTTGCAGCTGGTTCGCCACAAAGTGGTTGCCAAAAAGTACAGCGGCAGGCAGCCGGTATTCCTTCTGCGCACCGAAAACTCTAGGGAAATCCGGGCAACCGCGAACCATCCCTTCCTGACGCTAACCAAGCAGGGGAAGGTCTTTTCACTGAGCTGGAAGCGACTGGACCAGCTAAAGGAGGGTGACTGGGTAGCGATTGCGGGAGACATCCCAGACCACGGGAAGCCAAAGCGGTTTGAGCCGATGCCGATTCGAGGGAAGAAGGCGGTCACCCTGCCTGAGCAAAGCTCGGAAGACCTGATGTGGCTGCTGGGCGTCTACGCAGGGGACGGCTACGTCGATGCGAATCGCGTGTACTTTGCTGTGCCGCCTGGCGACAGGGTACATGAACGACTGACCACTTTGTTCTCCACCCTGTTCGGCGTGGACTACGAGGTGCGGGGCAACGCGGTGCGCATCAACTCCGTCACGCTCCGTGACTGGATTATCCAGCAGGGTTTCGGCGGTAACGCCCACGAGAAGCGCGTGCCGCAGTGGGTATACACCCTCCCTAAAGTGCAGAGGCTGGCGTTCATCGAGGGATACATCGCCGCCGACGGCTATCGCCGCGCGAACCACAAAAACACGTCCATTACCAGCGCCAATCGAGAGCTGCTGGAAGACGTGAAGCAGCTGGCAATATCCTGCGGTCTCGACCCGCGCAAAATCAGCCAGTGGACGCGCCGTGAGAAGAAGCCTCTGGGCAAGGAGGAAAAGGAGTACACCCACTACTTCCTCTATTTTGGCGAGGGACAATACACGCAGCCGGTGCATTTCAGCCGGGTGACAGGCATCGAACCCGCCGGGGTCGAGGACACATGGGACATCGAAATAGATGGTAGCCACAACTTTGTGGCGAACGGCTTCATCGTGCACAACAGCAAGCTCACGATGAAGTACCCGAGCGTCTATATGGTTGGTAAAGGCGCGAGAGGTGACATTTTATCTGTCGCTTTCGCCGGTCCCGGGCAGCATCAGGACGCCGGCGCGAAAGTGATTCATGCCGCGCCGTACACCACCTCTACCGTTGTCTCCAAGTCCATCAGCAAGGGAGGCGGGCGCACCACCTATCGCGGACTGGTGCAGGTAGACGAGGGGGCGGTGGGTGTCAAGTGCAACGTGCGCTGTGATGCGCTGCTGCTCGACGAGTACTCGCGCTCCGACACCTACCCCACCATGAACGTGAAGGAAGACGACGTGCGCATCGAGCACGAAGCTACTGTCAGCAAAGTGGGCGAGGAGCAACTGTTCTACCTGATGAGTCGAGGGCTCAGCGAACAAGAAGCCACCACCATGATTATCAACGGCTTCTTCGAGCCGTTCGCCAAAGAGCTTCCGCTGGAGTACGCGGTGGAGCTGAACCGCCTTATCGCTCTGGAGATGGAGGGTTCGGTAGGCTAATGAGCAACATATTGACCACAACCAGTCCTGCGGGGCTGGATCTGATTGAAGCCATCGGTCGATACCTCGCGGAACCAGAATGGGCGTACGCCCTTCGCAGAGAGGCGTGGGAACGTTTCATGCGTACCCCTACGCCCTCTCGCACACACGAACACTGGCGGCGTACGGACATCAGCCACCTGAATCTGGAGAGCGTCACCCCAGGCCTGCCTTCCGAGTATCGCGCTCTGCCTGAGTGGCTGGCGGAAGTGATTCGTGGGGGCGCGCGACGAGTTGGCGGTACGCTGGCTTTTGTGGACGGCACCCTCGTCCATGAGCACGTGACCGATAGCCTGCGCAGGAAAGGGGTGATTTTCACCAGCTGGTCGCAGGCAATCCAGCGACATCCCGATTTGATGCGCCGTGCGATAGAAGACGTAGACTACGATCCCGCCGACGAAAAGTTCACTGCGATGGCACGTGCCTATGCTACCGGCGGCGCCGTGCTGATTGTGCCACGCGGAGTAGAAGTGACTCTGCCCTTGCAAACCTTCTTCGCCACCAGCGAAGCACAGGCGGTCTTCCCGCATACGCTGGTGATTCTGGAAGAGGGCAGTCGCGTCACCCTGCTGGACGGGATGCTTTCACCCCACATGTCGACACGAGCTTTCGGAAGCGGCGTCGCCGACCTCATTCTGGGCGAAGGTGCGGAGCTGACCTACGTGCTGTTTCAGCAGTGGGGACAGGGCATGGAGTACTTCCACCACCAGCGGGCGGTACTGGGGCGCGATTCGCACCTGACCACTATCACCGTCGCACTGGGGGCGTCCTTGAGCAAAGTCACCATCGAATCGGTACTCTGCTCGCCCGGCGCGGTCAGCGATATGCTGGGCGTCGTGTTCGGCGACGACAAACAACACTTTGACCATCACACGGTGCAGCTGCACACGGTAGGCAATACCACAAGCGACCTGCTGTTCAAAGTGGCGCTGGATGAGCAGGCATATTCCGCATACAGCGGGCTGATTCGTATCGAGCCGGGCGCACAGAAGGCAAATGCCTACCAGCGCAACGAAAATCTGGTGCTGAGCAGCACCGCACATGCCGAAACCCTGCCCAATCTGGAGATCGAGGCAAACGATGTGCGCTGCACACACGGCGCCACCGTCGCGCCGGTGGACACAGAGCAGATGTTCTACCTGATGAGCCGAGGCATGGCGCCTCGTGATGCCAAGCGACTGATTGTGGAGGGCTTTCTGCAACCGGTGCTGGACCGCATACCTGCGAAGAGCCTGCGCGAAATGGTTAGCGCGAAAGTAGACGAAAAGATAGCCAGCAGGAGGTTCTGAAATGGCTTCGCGGATACAGGTTGCCAACGTCTCACAGATAGAAGTCGGCAAGGCGATAGTTGTGCACGCCGGCGGGAAGCGGCTTGCGCTCTGCCGTCCCACAGCCGACGAGTTTTATGCGATAGATGACGTGTGCACCCATGACGGCGGTCCCCTCGGCGAGGGGGAGTTATGTGGCTATGAGATAGAATGCCCGCGACACGGAGCGCATTTCGACGTGCGCACCGGCGAGGCGTTGACCCTACCGGCAACCAGACCCGTTCACTCCTATCCGGTGATAGTGGAGGGAAACGAGGTGTTCGTCGAGTTACCCGAGTAAAAGACAGGGGGCGCAACGATGACCGTCCAGACCCAGACCAGTTACGACGTGCAGACCATTCGGGCGGATTTTCCTATCCTGCAGAGGCGGGTGGGGAGCAACCGGTTAATCTATCTGGATAACGCCGCCACCTCTCAGAAACCGCGCCAGGTGATCGATGCCCTGGTGCACTATTACGAGAACACCAACGCCAACGTGCACCGCGGATTGCACACGCTGGCAGAGGAAGCCACCGAAGCGTACGAATCCGCCCGTGCAAAGGTCGCTCGTTTCATCGGTGCGGAACCGGAGAGCGTCGTCTTCACCCGCAACACCACGGAGGCGATTAACCTTGTCGCCTACGCCTGGGGGCTAGCAAACCTCAAGGCGGGCGACGTGGTTGTGCTTTCCGAAATGGAGCACCACTCGAACATCGTACCATGGCAACTGGTTGCCCGCATCACAGGCGCCAGGCTACGCTATGTACCCTTTACCCCAGAAGGTGAGCTGGATATGGACGCGCTGGAGCGGATACTGCAGCAGGAGCCGAAGCTGGTAGCCATCACACACGTCTCCAACGTGCTGGGCACGATCAACCCTGTGGAGCAGATTACCCACAAGGCACACGCGGTCGGCGCGAAGGTGCTGATCGACGGTGCACAGGCGGTGCCGCACAAGCCGGTGAATGTCGCCCGGATAGATTGCGATTTCTACGCCTTCTCCGGGCACAAAATGCTTGCGCCCACCGGTATCGGTGCACTGTACGCCCGGCGCGAACTGCTGGAAGAGATGCCACCGTTTATGGGCGGGGGCAGCATGATCCGCCGTGTGACACCTGAGTACAGCACATGGGCTGACATCCCCACCAAGTTCGAAGCCGGAACGCCGAACATCGCCGACGGCATCGCCTTCGGCGCGGCGGTAGATTACCTGCAGCGCATCGGGATAGAATCCGTCCAGCAGCACGAACAGCAGCTCGCCGCGGAAGCGTTGCGCCTGCTCGAAGCCGAAGAAGACATCGTTGTCTACGGTCCTCGCGACCCGAAGCGGCGCTGTGGGCTGGTCTCGTTCAACTTCAAGCACGTTCACCCGCACGACGTGGCGCAGATTCTAGACCAGCGGGGCATCGCCATCCGCGCAGGGCACCACTGTTGCCAGCTTATCATGCGCCGACTGGATGTGACCGCCACTGCTCGCGCCAGCTTTTACCTGTATAATACGATAGAGGAGGTTCACGCCTTCTGGAAAGCTTTAGACGATGTGAGGAAGGTCTTCGGCAAGTATGGTGGACGATGAACTGTATCGCGAGATTATTCTGGAGCATTACCACCATCCGCGTTACAAGGGTGCGCTGCCCGATGCCAACCTGACCGCCGAGGGAATGAACCCACTCTGCGGCGACGAACTCACGCTCTATCTGAAGACAGACGGCGACCGGATTGTGGAAGCACGTTTCGAGGGACGAGGCTGTTCCATCAGCCAGGCGTCTGCCTCGATGCTCACCGAAGCGGTGCGGGGACTGACGCTGGAAGAGGCAAAGCACCTGCAGGGGCGGGTGAAAGCCATGTTGACCGGCGCGCCGCACGAACCCTTTGACGAGGATGATGACCTGAGCGCACTGGAAGGGGTGAAGAACTACCCTGTGCGCATCAAATGCGCCCTGCTGGCGTGGACAACGCTGGGGGAGATTTTGGGACAACACGAGGAGTAGAGGCAATGGCGCTGACAGCAGAACAGGAATCGCAGATACGCGAACGACTGATGACCGTATATGACCCGGAGCTGGGCATCGATATCATCAATCTGGGGCTGGTATATGGCATCGATATGGACGATGAGGGCAATGTGCTGATTACCATGACCCTTACCAGCCCGGGATGCCCCATCGGTCCACTGCTGGAGGAGATGATTCGAGACAAGCTATCGGAGCTACCTTTTGTAAAGGAGACTTATGTGCAGCTGGTATGGCAACCGCGCTGGGACCCGCGTATCCACTGCAGCGAGGAAGCGAAGATGGAGCTGGGTATCTGGGAGTAACAGGAGGTGAAGTGCATGACGGAAACCAATGCCTGCCCTGTGCAATTTACGGAGAACGCGCTGAAGCGACTGCGAGCGGTGCTCGCCAAACACGGCAATGCGCCGGAGGTGCGCGTGCGCGTGGGCGTGCGCGGCGGCGGCTGCCATGGGCTAACCTACGTGTTGGACGTAGATACTAGCATCACTGACAGGGATGAGCTGTATGAGGTAGAAGGCATTCCCGTCGTGATTGACCGCAAAAGCCGGCGTTTCCTGGAAGGAACGCTGGTCGATTACTCCTTCCAGAACCTGCTGGCAGGGTTCACCTTCCACAACCCCAATGCGGAACGCTCCTGCGGATGCGGCACCTCTTTCACGCCGAAGGGGTTGCGATGACGATTGTCGGCTGCGCCTCTATAGCAGCCGGTTCTTCAGCTGCGCGTATGCGCTCAGAATACATTGATGCATCGGCATATCAGGAGTGATACCGGTTAGCTTTTCCAGAACCGTGGAAACACCTTCCTGCTCGATACGCCTCTGCAGTGCAACTGCCGACACATCCTCCGGGCTGTTATACAGCAGAGCAGCAGCGATAGCCATACAGAAGCCCTTTGGCTCCAGTCCGTTATCCACCAGAAGTTTGACAGCACCCACCAGCCGGTCATCAGGGCGCAGCTTGCGCTCCGGGTCACGTGCCACCCGCGCAATGGTATCACCCAGCGCGGCGTTTTCAAAACGGCGATACAGGTCAAGCAGGTGTTCCTGCATCTCCTCACGGGTGAAGCCGTGTTTGCGTATCAGCGCCTCGCTCACCTCTTGCATCGACTCGTCCAGCATAGAGCGTATCTGCTCGTCCTTCATCGCTTCGTGCACATAGGTATACCCTTTCAACCAGCCGAGATAGCCCAGGATCGCGTGCGCGGCGTTGTGCACGAATATCTTGCGTTCCACATGCCCGACAAAGTTTTCTACCGGTTCCACCCCCACGATAGGCGGCAGCTCACCTTTAACCGCCTTAGCGTCTACCGGCAGTCGCTTGTACGCTTCCACCTTGATAGCGAGCGGATCAGACCGTTTCTCCTCCGGTGTCATCAACGGAACCATCCGGCTCACCACACACAACACGAAACCCACATGGGAGTGCACATATCCGTGCAGCTCGGCAGGCAGGCGTTCCAGAACGGCGTTGCGCAGTATCTGATCCGCATCCAGCTGGTTTTCACAGATAAGAATATTGAGCGGAGGCGCATCCGGATTCTGGCTTCGCAGGGCGATACCCCGCGCCAACGATGGAGCAACTTGCTTCAGCACGTTCACTCCCACTGCAGTGCAGGCGATCTCTGCACGAGCAATCTCCTGCGCCACCTGCTCCACTCTCTCGCTGTGTATCGCGCGAATGTTCGTAATCTCTACACTCTGCTCGCCGTCGCCCACAATGTGGATGGAGTACCTCCCGCGGCGGTTTATCTCGTCCACAATCGCGGGTACCGCTTCCACGAAAACCACCGCGTAACCCGACTCGTGGAAAAGCTGAGCGATAAAACCGCGTCCGATATTGCCCGCGCCGAACTGTACAGCGATATGTTCCATCTCTACATCCCTCCCAGTATGAGTTCATCGTCGCCGGACGGCTGCGATGGCAGACGGAAAGCAAACGGCAGCAAATCCGCTAAACGATATTCTTCTACCGCCACATCCTCATCCGACGCACACCATATAACCGTATCGCCATCGGCGAACTCCGATAGTACCTGCCGACACGCGCCACACGGCGTCCCTCCATCACGAGTGACCACCGCTATCGCCTCGATGCGGCGCGCCCCTTCGTTGACCGCGCGAAATACCGCCGCGCGCTCCGCGCAGATGGTCAAGCCATAACTGGCGTTCTCCACGTTCGCACCGGCGAAAACACGCCCGTCCTCGCAGCGTACCGCTGCTCCCACCGCATAACCCGAATAGGGTGCATACGCATAGTGCCGAGCCTCTCGCGCCGCCGCCAGCAACCTTTCGCGCAGCGCTTCCCTGTCCGGCGATGGTGTTGTCACCCGTACTCCCTCCTGAAAGGCGTTCTTATACCATCTGCTATTATACTTTAGCCGAGAGAGGATGTTTACCCTGTGCAACAGAGCAACAGCCTCATCATTCGCCCGCCTCTTTCAGGGCACGCTCCAACAGGTCGCCGACGTGCAGATCGCTTGCCCATTTGCGCAGATAATCCATGTCCAGCTCGTCGGCGAGGGTTTTCAATATGCCCATAACATCGCGCCATTGACGCTCAGAGACTTCGCCGCCCAGACGATACCACACCAGTTTGGAGAGTATCGTATCCTCGGGGCTGGCGAATTTGGCGCTGAACTCTGTTTCGAGAACGAAGGTCTGCTTCTGAGCGCGGGCAAGCTGCGATTGCAGAAAAGGGCTCGAACGCGGGACAAAGACATCCACCTTAAACATGCTCTCGCGATGGATAAGGTTGAAACTGGAACGGTGCTGAACAGCCTCGGCTATCATGCGTGCGTCAAGGTAGAACTCCTCTTGCAGGGCGGAAACGAACGGTTGCACATGTCCAGGGCTCATCTCGGCGACGATGTCCGCATCCTGGGTCGTGCGCACCATACCATACAGTGTGCTGGCTAAGGAGCCACCAATGAGGTAGGGAACACCGAGCTCTTCAAGAACTCTGGTCACCTTGATTGTGACTTCCAGCGGTTCGTTTCGCATCAAATCTCCCGTACACCTTGTGTGCCAGTTCCTCGCCAAGCAGCAGGCATGCCAGTTTGAAGCGCAATTCTTCCTCACTGGTATTGGGGAAGCGCGAACGCAAACCCGCAAGGGCCAGCATCTTCGCTGCGGCGTTCAACTGCGCCAGCATCCTCATCTTCTCTGTGGGGCTGGCCCGCCGCCAGAGTTCGATTTGCAGCGACTCCATATCAGGATGAGTATCGGAAAACATTGTGCCCATGCTACTTATGGCGCCACCCGCGCTCTCTCCTGAAAGACACTCTCAAGCCATTTGCTATTATACTTTAGCCGAGAGAGGATGTTTACCCCTCCATGACACCCACGCGCCGATGGCAACTGCCGCGCTGGAGACGGGCACATCTGACCGACCAGATGGTGCAGCTGGCGAAAAGCAACCCCGATACCGTGTTCGCACAGATAGAACATCGTGTGTGGAACGTGGACGTGGATACTTTCGCCAAGGTAATGACGCGCTTCAAAAACGGCATGGTGGGCGAGATAGAAGTGGGTTGCATCTCCTGGATACCGCGTCCGCGCTGGCACGTACGCGGCGAGAAGGGTGCATTGCTGTTGGAAGGTTGGGATGACCAGTTTCGCCTGCGCACCGAGGTCAACGGTATCAAGACGGAAATGCGATTTGACAAGCTCGCCTCTTCATGGCAGGAGTACTACCGCAACATCTCTGCCGTGCTCAACGAAGGCGCGGAGCTAGCGGTGAAACCGGAGGAGGTACGCAAGGCGATTCAGATTATCGAAGCGGCGTTCCGCTCTGCCGAAACGGGAAAGGCGGTGAAGGTGTGATGCGGTGCGGGCACTCGATCTATCCGTAACTTCAACCCATCAAAGACTCGATCAGCTCCTCGACATCTATGTCAAGATGCGTCGCAACGTCCTTGATGATGTTGTGAAGGGTACCAATCTTCAGTATCTGGTGTTGGGGGAGGGTGATATGGTGTTCATGTTCCCCAGGTTTTGTCAAAGCGACTCCTCAACCAGAAACAGTATCTCCTTTGGCATAACGACCTCCCTTATCTCGCTGTTAACTGTTGAATAGATTCCATCGCCAGACGCGCGGTTTCGGAGCCGGGTGCAGCCTGAATCGCCTTCTGCCACAGGTCCACCGCCTCCATGCGGTCGCCGCTCCGGTAGGCTTGTATCCCAAGCTGGTAGAGTTCCATTGCTAGCGGCTCGTTGCCACGTGGATGCAGCGGGGGTTCAAGAGAGGAACCGTCCGATCGCACCACCGGCGGAGGCACAATCGACGGCGCGAGGTTCAGATTGCCCGAATAGGAACGAGACACCTGGTCTATCCTCTGGCGAGCGGCGGTGGAGCTGGGGTCATACTGCAGCGCCTGCTGATAGTATTGCAAAGCGAGATCAGCGCGCCCCATCTGCAGTGCCTCATCCCCTAAATGCACCAGACACACTGCGGCGTTGCGAGCGGCTATCGCCCGAACTTCCTCAGACCTCGCACGCTCGTAGACGTTGACGAAACGAGCCAGCGCCTCGCGGTAGTTGCCCGCCTGCGCCAACTTCACCCCATCGCTCAATTGTGTACTGAGCATCTCCATGCGCTGTAACTCAGCGTAGCGCTCGTAGGCGACATTGATACCGTAGGCAATTAGCACGATAAGCAAACCGAGAAATAAGACCACTATCATCTGTTTCATGCCTTCACTCTCCCTTGGAGACAGCCACGGGTCGGGTGGCTGGGGTAGAGGGGGTGGCTGCTTCTTCTGCATCTGAGGTAGCGAAGAAGAAGCCTGCCCACCAACGGGTGCAGGGTTCGGCACAGGGTTCAGCAAAGGCGGCAGCGACGCCGAGCTCGGTGACGCCGTCGATGGTGCAGGAGACGCCACAGGTGAGGGCACAGGCATCACCAGCGCGCCCGGCTCCATGGCGCGTTTCAAATCTTCAGCCATCTCACGGGCAGAGGCGTAGCGGTCTATCGGGCGCTTCGCCATTGCGCGCATTAACACACGCTCGATACCGTACGGCACGCCGGGTGGCGGCGTCGGCTCTTTGTGTATGATATTGTAGGTGATGGTAACGATGCTTTCGCCGGTGAAGGGCTTGCGCCCGGTGAGCATCTCGTACAGCACTACCCCTACCGAGAAGATGTCCGTACGATGGTCTATCTCACCACCCTCGATCTGCTCGGGAGACATGTAGCTGGGCGTGCCGAATATCTGTCCGTCGATGGTGATGTTGGGTTCGAAGACGATCCGAGCGATGCCGAAGTCGGTGAGCTTCACCAGTCCGTCGGGCAAAAGGTGGATGTTTTCGGGCTTGATGTCACGGTGCACCACGCCCATGCGGTGCGCATGTTCCAGTGCAGACAGCACCTGTAGCGTAATGTCCACCGCCTCCTTGAGGGCAATCGCCCCCTGCCTCTGCAGACGCTCACGCAGGTTCTCCCCTTCCAGGTGCTCCATCACGATATAGTGACGACCGTTATCCATACCCACCTCGTGAATAGTGACAATGTTGGGGTGGCTCAGACGCCCCGCCGCTTTCGCCTCGCGCAGGAAGCGGTTAATACGGTCTTGTTTTTGCGCTTCGGTGACACCTTCGGGCAGATTCAGCTCCTTAATCGCCACGCGCCGACCCAGCTCGGGGTCCACCGCTTCCCACACGATGTCGTTGCTGCGGGCGATTTCGCGCACAATCTGATATTTGCCCAGCGTGTTCACCGAAGGGGTCATCTGTTACACCCAGCCTATCTGCTGCGCCTTGTCCCATGTTAGCAGCTCCAGCACCTGCACCACTACGACCGTCACATTGTCCGAACCGCCTTCTTCCAGAGCCATTTCCACCAGGCGTTGTGCCGCCGCAGAGGGCGAATGGGTACGCACCACCTCTGCGATATGTTCGTCGGACACATGTGTCGTCAAACCGTCGGTGCAGAGCACCAGCCTGTCATCTGCTTGCAGTGGTACGCGATAGATGTCAGGCTCTACCGAATCCATACCGATGGAGCGCGTAATCACGTTGCGGTAGGGTGAGTTCTGCGCCTCCTCCGGCGTCATCAACCCTTGCCGTACCCGCTCCATCACATAGGAGTGGTCGTCGGTTATCTGCTCGATGTGCTCGCCGCGCACAAGATAGCACCGGCTGTCTCCCACATGCACCACATGTGCGTCTCCTTCGCAGAGCGCGGCGGCGGTAAGCGTCGTGCCCATGCCGTGCCTGCCCGGGATAGCCTGTGCTACCTCGCGCACCAGTGCGTTTGCCGCCTGCACCGCTACACCCAGCGCGGTATCTATATCAGGCAAATCCAGATTATAATACGCTTTCAGAAAGGTCTTGAGAGCCAGTTCGCTGGCGATTTGCCCTGCGCTGTGCCCGCCCATACCGTCGCAGACCGCGTAGACGCACCCCCGTTCCGCTAAAAGGGCCGGCTCGGTGGGTTCAAAGAAATCGAACTTATCCTCGTTGTTCTCGCGCACGTTGCCGAGGTCGGTCTTCGCCCCAAAGCGCACAAACGGCACGATGTCCGGCTGTGCTTTCGGCTCGCGCCGGGCTTGCGCCAGCAGCTCGTTGCGCCGAAACTTGGCGGTAATCTCTATCTCCTCGTTGACCTGTTGCTCGCTACGGTTGCTCTGCATCGCCCTCCCCCTCTCCTGCAACTTCCTCTTTTTCGTGCTGTGCTGCTGCCTCGAGGTGGTAAGTCCCCTGCCCTATCTGCACTTTCACCCCAAACGGCAGGGGCGCGGCAACGTGTGGAATCAGCTTTGTATCGTCCACAAACGTGCCGTTGGTGCTGCCTACATCCTCGATGTTTACCAAGTCCGGCTCTACCAGCAGGATAGCATGGTTGCCGGAGACGTAGGGGTCGGGGATGACGATATGGTTGCTCGGTCTGCGCCCGATGGTGTACATGCCCGGCGACAGGGGCACTCGCATTGTGCCGTCATCGCTGCACCAGTAAGCCACCACCTCCTCTTCTTCCTCTGCTGGCGCACCCGCGGCAATCTCCTCCTCCGCTGTAACCGTCAGCGTCTGGGTAACCGGTGCGGATGCGGCAATGACCGGCTCCGGGGACGGCGGAGCGACAGACACGGCACCGGGCATTCGCAAGCTGAGCTTCATTCCCCCGAAGGTGATCTCCGCGCCGTCGCTCAGGGGAACCGGAACCTGCGGGGTAAGCCTCTGTCCGTTGACGAATGTGCCGTTGGTACTGCCTACATCCTCAATGGTCACCGAGCCGTCCTGCACGATAAGTCGCGCATGACTGCGGGACACGCTGGGGTCACTCAGCAACACGTCCGCGTTCAGCCGTCCAACGGTGTTGACGCCCGGGCGCAGGGTGTACACATTGCCCAGCGCGTCCACCAGCGCAGGCAGCTCGGGCACCTCCAGCGAAGGAATCTCCTGTACCGCCTCCGCTCCTTCCAGAGCGAAACCACACTCTTCGCAGTAGCCGTCTACCGTCGAGGTCTCGGTTTTGCACACGGGGCACGTGACGCGCACGCCCATCTGCGTGCGCTGCATATCCGCTATCTGCTGGGTTGCCAGCAAATCCTGCGCGGGTGCCCCGATAACCGTCGGCGCGGCTTCGGGAGGCGGTGTTACGGGAGGCGCAGCTGCCAGCACGCCGGCGTCGGGGCGAGGGCGAGCAATTGCCGCTTGCTTGTCGTACTCTGCCCGCAGCTCGGGGTTGCTGAGCACCTCAAAGGCGCGGTTGAGCCGTGCGAACTTCTCGCGGTCCCACAGGTACTGCTGTACCAGCTTGCGGTACTGCTCGCGTATCAGATCATCTGAGGCATCGGGTGGCACTTCCAGTAGCGCATACAGGTCTTCATGTGGGTCAAAGGTACTCATGGCTGTTTACTCTTTCCCACCTCCAGCGAGTAAGCGGTTCCCATCAGCGTCTTCTCCACCACCGTTGTATCGGAGCCGAGTGCGGCGAGAGCCTGTTGCACCTCTTGCGCCTCCTGCAGTCGCCCCTGTCGGGTCAGCATCGCCATCGTGCGCTCCAGTTCCTGACGCACCTCGGCGGCGGAGAGTTGCTGTGTCTTCAAGCCCAGCACAGTGCGCTCCAGATGGCGCGACAGTTGCTGTACCTCTATCTCACGCTGCACGCGCGGGTTGATACTCTGCGGAATGCGCGAAACGTCCTGTGTAAACTCCATCACCGCATCCGCCTCGATGCGCTCCACTCTACCGGTGATGGTGTCATCGTACGCCAGAGCGACCTTCGCCACACGGTATCTACCCGGCGGGCGCATCTGCAGCTCCATCTCCACCAGCTGCGTGACCACCGCACCACGCTCGATATCCACCTGCGGTATCTCCACCACTCTGTTCTGCAGGTTGGGCTGCGCTCCGTACACCTGCCGAATCTGCGTGAAGCGAGGCAGTGTCAGGATTAAGCGCACGTTCTTCGCCACGACGGTCATCAGCAGCTCCAGCTCCCGTCGAAACACCTCGGGGATGAGCTCCGGTCGCTGGATATAGTAGTAGTTGCCGCCGCTGCGTCGGGCGATACCGGCGAGCAGCTCCTCATTAAACTCCGGTCCGAAGCCCAGCACGGTGATAGTGATACCACGCGCCTTCTGTTCCGCCGCCAGCTGCACAATGGAGGCAAAATCCTTGATGCCGGATGTAGGCTCGCCGTCGGTGAACACTAGCACACGCGTTAACACCTGCTCACCCATCACTGCCGCCACCTGCTGACAGCCGACCAGCATTCCATCGTACAGGTTAGTGGTGTTGCCGCTTTCGATGCGCTGGATGTGCTCTTTAATGAGCGTTTTGTTCACCACGCGGCGCGCAGGCATCACTACGTCCACGCTGTCCGAGAAGGTGATGATAGAAAGGATGTCGTTCTGGTCCAGCAGGTCCACCACGTAGCCGCAGGCGCGTTTCACGTAGTCAATCGGTTCGCCCTCCATCGAACCGCTGCGGTCTATCACCAGACACAGGTTGAGAGGTAATCGCCTGCCAATGCCTGCGTTGGTACCGGTGATTTCCACCAGCAGGTGCTCACGCCCACCGTAGGCGTTGCCCACCTCACGCCCCAGAATACACTCCATCTGCAAAGCGCGCGCAGGTGCGCCCATAACGGTAGGTGCTCCAGCTCCCACCTGCTGGGTGCGCTCTGAAGTCAGAGAAATCTGCTGGGTCGGCTGTGCACCCAGTGGATCGATGCGCTGAGTTGCATCCATATCTCGCCTCCAAACAGTCTGTCTAGTGTTGCCCTACCGTCGCATACGTCAGACCATCTGATCGTGGCCATGGTGAGAACCTATTGAGAACCAGGTCACACTGTCTTCCTGCCACACCCCCAGCGTCCGGTAACTTATACCAATACGCACCGAATAAACTGGCTGGCTAGGGCTAACCCGGATACTCCCTTTTGTTTAGACTAAAACAGGGTAGTTTTAGGTTCCTTTTTGGCTTCGATCACCTTCTGTCGTGCGGCGGCGATGTCCTGAACGAGCAGGCGGTAGTTCTGCTGATAGCTCTCCCCTTCCTGCCGGAGGATGTATGCCGGATGAAGCGTCGCCATGGCGTAGCGCGCGTAATGGCAGGGGAACCAGATGCCCCGCTCCTGGGTCATCTTGAAGTTCTTGTGGATGAGGGTATTGGCAGCGGGTGCGCCAAGGCAGACGATGACCAGAGGCTGGATGATGGTCAGCTGCTTGTCGAGCCACTGATGGCAAGCGGTAATTTCGTCGGCGTATGGAGGACGGTTACGCACGCGCCCATTCTCCACCACCGAAGCACGGCACTTGATAACGTTACAGATATACACATGCTTCCGGCTCAGACCGTTCTCGCGCAGTGCCTGATCCAGCAATGCGCCCGCGCGTCCCACGAAGGGACGTCCGGTGGCGTCTTCATGTTCGCCCGGGCCTTCTCCAACGAATACCAGCGGGGCACGCGGGTTGCCCTCACCGAAAACGACGTTCGTTCGCGTTTCCGCCAGACGACATGCGGTGCACTGCAGTGCCTGCTGTCGCACCTTCTCCAGTTCTTCTTCGGGGTTTTCCACGCCCCACAGGTCAAGAGTCAGGTCCATTTCCATCGCGCTGGCTCAGTACTTGACGAAGTTTAGCGTAGGTATTTTCCAAGCTGTCGGGAATGACGCGCACGTCCGCCAGCACCGGCATAAAGTTGGTGTCACCGTTCCAGCGTGGTACAATGTGCCAGTGGATATGGTCTACAATGCCCGCGCCAGCCGCCCTGCCCAGATTCACGCCAATGTTGAATCCGTCCGGATGATACGCCTCCTGCAACAGGTTGACGCTCTCCCGTACCAGACGCATTACCTCCAGCAGCTCTTCATCGGAAAGATCGTTCATGTCGGCGGTATGGCGCACAGGGGCGACCATCAGGTGCCCGTTTGTATAGGGGAAGGCGTTGAGCATCACGAAAGCGTGTTGGCCCTGCAGCAGCACCATATTCTCGGCAGAACAGGGCTCTTTCGCCCTCGCGCAAAAGAGGCACTCTTCCGGTTGTTCCCGCGCGGAAGAGACGTATTGCATTCTCCAGGGTGCCCACAGACGTTCGGTCATGCCCGCACAACTCCTTGCAACTGTGCTTTCAGTTTACCGTATGCGGGCACGAGGGTCAAGGGGTTGCAGGAACTTTTGCCCCATTCGCGAACTCCACTTCAGTCAACGTGTACGGAGGGTGTGTATGAAAGGCTGGTGTACCCTTGCACTTCTACTCTGTACAGGAGTCTCTGCCATGAGCCAAACAGTGATTCCCGCCCCGGACCCCAATGAAAAGCCGGGCGAACGCCCTTATGAGATGGTGTGGGCGAACCGTCAGGAGCCTGCCCCACCCACATTGACCTTTGAGAACCTGCACGGCTGGACGATGGAGGTGCACCACGGCGCGCAAGCCGCTCTACAGGTAAGCCGTGCGCAGAACGTATGGAACCGTCCTGTCGCGAAACTGCGCTATAAAGGCAACGGGCAGAGCAACTCCGCACCGCGCATCGTGATCATCCCGTCTGCTCCTGTCCCCGTGCCGGACGGTGCAGATTGCGTGGAGCTGTGGGTATACGGCAACCGCTGGAGCTGGGAGAACCCACCCGATACACCACCCGTGCGCATCGCAGTGGTGGTGCGCGACGCCGCGGGCACCGAATATCCCATACATGTTGCCAGTGTAGAATGGAAAGAATGGTGGCTCCTGCACCGCAAGTTGCCTGCAGACCTTCGCTTCCCGGCGCAGATGGTGCGTATCGAGGTCACGGGCGGTTGGCAAAGCGACTGGCGAGAGATTTTCCTCGACTCGGTGCGGTTTTATCGCGAGGAGCTACGCCCCCTGCAGTTCGCACCTCGCCCTCAACGGAACCTGACGCTGTTTGAGGGGCAGTCTCCGGGCGCGAACACCGGACCGGGCAAACTGCCCTTCCCCACGCGCGAACTCACCATCCTGCCCATGCACCTGAGCGGTGAACACAAGAACCGTATCACCGCGGAAGGGCAAAACCGCTTCGCCTTCGTTTACGAGGGCAAGGACGGCAAGTTGGTGTATCGCTTCGATGCCGCGAAGGGCTTGAACGGTATCCACGCGGAATGGAACGGCAGAAAGGTGTGGCACATTGCGGAAGCAGGCGTGCGATTCGACGGGGAAAAAGCCCCACTAGCACTGAAAAGCGTCCGCCAGCAGGCAGGTATTGTCACCGCCGAGTACGATGACGGCACCACCCTGCGCCTGCAGATGAAGCAGAAGTCGCTGATTGTCGATGTGATCAACCGCACCGCTCAAGCGACCGAACTGCACTTTGGACAATTCGAGGGCGTTCAACAACCGCGCGCCATGTATATCCCCTACATCACCTACGGTGGTTCGCATCCGACAGTACTGTTATCCCGTGCAGACAACCGCTGGCTGTTCACCTCGCTGTGGCTGGACTGGTACCGTTCCAACGGCTCCGAACCGTACGGTGCAGAGTACGCGGCAGGTGGCATCGCTCGCATCCATGGGGGCATCCGCTACCATCCCAAAACCGACGGCACACGCAACCCGATGTTCGAACGGCTTTTCCTCACCGTCTCGCCCATGATGGAGGAGGTGCTGCCAACCATCGCCAACCCCGTTGGGCTGCACGCGAAGATGGCGGTGGATAGACTCTGGCAGGAGTCGTGGGGACCTGATGATTACGAGAAGCAAATGAAGCGTAGCCGTATGTTGCGGGCATACGGCATCGAGAAGCTCATCCAGTGTAATCACGAAATCTCGTGGCGCGATGGCGGCGAAAGCTTTACCCTGCGCACCCGTGCGGCTCCCGGAAAGGGCGGCGACGAAGCACTCAAGCGATACGTGGCGCACCAGCGTTCGTTAGGATGGTTCAGTGGGCTGTACACCAACTACTGCGACTTCGCCCCGGTGAACGAGCACTGGAACCCCGACTTCGTGCAGCGCCAGCCCGACGGCGAATGGCGCCCTGCCTGGCCCCGCAACTGGGCTCTGAAACCCCTCAAAGCGGTAGAGTTCGACGCCTTACTCGCCCCGCAAATCAAGGCGAAGTACAATCCCAACAGCGCGTACACGGACGTGCACACTGCCGTACCGCCATGGGGATATAATGACTACGATGCCCGTGTGCCCGGCGCAGGAACCTTCGCGCAGACCTTCTACGCCTATGGCGAGCTACTGCGCAACGATTCGCGGGTGTACGGCGGTCCCATCTTCTCAGAGGGCACTTATCAATGGATGTACGCGGGCTTGGCGGACGGCAACTACGCGCTGGCATATAACGGACGCCCGCTGGCGGTGGAACCCTTACTGCCTGTGTTTGACCTCTACCAAATTCACACCAAAGAGTGCGATATCGGCATGGCGTGGACTTCCTTTTTCTGCGACGCTATTCCGAACTGGCGCGCACCGGAGAACATCGACCGCGCGATAGACCGCTTCCTGTTGCACACGCTCGCTTACGGACACATCGGCTGGCTGGTGGAGGAGGAACACGGCATCGAGCGCACCTGCCGTTCCTACTACATGCTACAACAGGTGCAGGCGCGATATGGACTGCTTCCTCCCGCCCGAATCGCCTACTGGGACGGCGCGAAGCTGGTCGGTGTCTCGGAGGCAGTGGTGCGCGACTTGCCCCGTACCCGCCGCCAGTTATACGTGGAGTACCCCAACGGGTTGAAGCTGTGGCTGAACGACCATCCCACCGAGGAGTGGAAAGTGGTTATCGGCTCCCGTGCGTTTACACTGCCTCCCGCAGGATGGCTGGCGTATCAAAGGGAGCAGCTGCTGAGCTACTCTGCGCTGGTGGAGGGACGCAAGGTAGACTACCTGCGCAGCGATGCCTATATCTACCTGGACGGGCGCGGCGAGATGTTCAACACGCCAGAGGCGGCTTCAGACGGCGGTCTCGCTATCACGCGCCTCGCGCCAAACAGGCTGCAGGTCATCCACATCAGTGGCAAGCAACGGTTTTGCGTCCGTCGCCCGTTCGGCGTGCAGGGTGCGCTGGTCTCATGTCAGGCGTACGATGTGGAGGGCAGGCAACTCGCCCGACCAGCCACCCACGATAGCGGGCAGAGCACTTGGGTAGAACCTGTGCCCGGGGCGATACGCTACGTGCTGGAGTTCTCCGGCAAGCGGACGTGGAGCATTGCACCGGAACGGACGGAGGTCATCGCCGGCAGTACGGTGGCGGTGAAACTACAGGGCATCGCTCAGGCACAGTGGCAGGTGGAAAACGGCAGATACGCAGATGGAATAGTGCGCATAGACACCGACTTGCGCCCGGGCGACACGGTGCTGGTACGCGCCCAGGCAGGCAATCAAGCTCGTGAGGCACTGCTGCACGTGGTGGAGCCGGTACGCTGGCGATGGCAGACAGGAGGCTGGCAAAACCCCACACGCCTGCGCCTGATACCTGCATGGCACATTGTTCCCAAAGGCGGTGAGCGGTTTACCGTGGAGTTCAACCTGCCTGAGGGCTGGCGCATCTCTCCCCACTCGCTTCACATAGAGGGCGGTAAACTGCCTTCGCAGATAGACCTGCAGGTAGAGACCGACGCACCGGTTGGCTCGGAAGCCACGCTGGGCATCACTCTGTATCACGGCATGGCTCCTCATCACACGCAGTTACGCCTGCGCGTTGCAGAGGCGCAGCCTGTGCTGGCGGATTTGACCAGCGCGGTAGCGATGTGGGGCATCGCGCGACGGGGCGAAAAGGAGATACCTGACCCGGGTGGCACGGGAGCATTATACTATACGGGTGACCTGCCTGTCGGCGGGGTGGCGAAGAAAGGTATCTTCATGCACCCTCCTTACCTCGGCGGTGTGGGCTATGCGTGGGCGGAACTGAAGCCTCTGCAACTACCCAACGCGCCCAGCCTGTTCCACTCCTTCATCGGCATTCGCGACGGAGGAAGCCCCAGCGACGGCGTGTTGTTCCGCGTAGAGTTGATTGATGCGCAGGGCAAGGTACACCGTCTGGCAGAGGCAACCGGTGTACAGGGGGAGTGGCGCGAGATTCGAGCCGACCTTTCCCCCTTTGCCGGGCAGACCGTCCGCCTGCGCCTGATAACCGACGTTGGACCGAACGACGACTCCACCGCCGACTGGGCATCGTGGGGCGAACCGGCTATCAGAATAGCATCCCCGGTGAGGATGGTGGAAGCGTCCAGATAGCGGGAGAAGGCTCTAAACGCTGTCGCGATGTAGCATTTGTGCTATAATGAGATGAGGCAAGCGAAAAGGGGGTATGAACCCGATGGGGCGTAGCATTGTTATCGAGATCGATGCCGAAACAGAGGCACGCCTACTGCTGTGATGCCATGGACCTCCCCTCACGCTGTGTGCAGGTAGACCCCTTTCTGGGGCGGTATTACGCCAACCGCAGTGCGGAGAGTATCGCCGAGGAGATCGCGGTGCACGGCTTTAACGGTATACAGATGATTGTCACCCGGGACAGCCGCGTACATCGCGAGGTGTTGAACGCCCTGCGCAAGCGCGAAATACACGTGGACTACACCACCTTCGGCAACGGCACATACGACACGCACGACCTGCCCGATGGATGGCAGAAATGGCGCATGGTCACCCGCCAGCCGATGAACGACGGCTACACCCGGCTGTGCCTGAATCACCCCGAATACCGTCGATGGAAGAAGACGCAAATCGCCGTGGTACTCAGCCAATACCCCTTTGACGGTGTGCACATCATGGAGCCGTTCTGGCCCGAGTACCCCGGTCCTACTGCTCCTGCATACGCCTGCCTGTGCGAGCGGTGTCGCTCGCTGTTTGTGCAGAGGTACTCGGGTGAGCAACCACCGGAGTTCCATGATGAATCGCATCCTCGCTTCTGGCGCAAGCAGCCGGAGCTCTATGCAAAGTGGGTGGAGTTCCGCGTCCAGAGCCACACCGACTTCCTGAATGACCTGCTGAACGGAGTGGGAGGAATCCGAAAAACGCATCCACAATTACCCGTCACCGTTTGGATACTCGCCATCGATGTGCCCGACCCGGTGCGCTTTGTGCGCGAGGTACACGGTCAGGACATCGCGGAGGTGGTTCGGCAGGTTCGTCCCGACGCGGTCTGCCTGCAAACCCACTGGCTCGACTGGATAAAAGCAGACCTTGCCCCGGGTTACGTATGCGCCTACCAGCCTCTGGTCAAAGCGGCGCGCGAGGTTCGTCCCAACTTCCCGATCATGGTGCAGACAGATATTGGCTCGCAGCCGCAGAATCGACGTTCGTGGCAGTGGATAGAGGCGTTTCGCGAAGCGTGCCGGGGCGTCGGTATACAGAGCACCACGCTCTACGAATACATGCTGGGAATGTACATCTATGCCGACCCGCCCAAAGCAGTGAAGGCAACGCGCGAAAGCAGGAATACCGTCCTGCTGGTGTTTAACAAGCGTCTGGATGCCCGGAGTGCGGGGCAAAAGGAGCGGTACGCTTTCGCTCCGCCTCTGGAGATAAACCGCATCGAGGTAGACGGCAACATGGTGCGCCTGTATACCGCTCCGATGCGTGCGAAACAACGATACCGCCTGACGATACAGGGCGTCTCAGACGACCCATCGGTGCGCTGGTTGCCGGATACACCTGCGCTCACCCTGTCCGGGCAGACGGTTACTGTGTAGGGTCATCATATGGGTACGAAGCGCACCAACAGCAAACGGCTGCTCGTCCTGCACGCTACCTACCAGCTGGGAGGGGCGGAGCGCGTTCTGCAGCGGCTACTGACCTCGCTGGCGCAATACATGGACGTTCACGCTTGCGCTCTGTACGAGCCGGGGTCGGTCGGCGAACAGCTGCAAAAGGCGAGCGTGCCCGTCTACGCGCTGCACGGGAGGTCACGCACCGACTGGAGGGTGTTGCCGCGCTTCGTGAGGCTGGTCAGGCAGATTCGCCCCGATGTGGTTTTTACCATCGACTCCCCCTACCCTCTGTTGTACGCTGTGCTGGCTCGCAGGCTGGGCTGGATCCCCAAACTGGCGGTTTCGGTGCGAACCTTCGGAAAGGTACATCGCCAGCGCGAGATGGCAATTAGCCGCAAGCTGGCCTCGGGTGTTGTTGACGTTTTAATAGCCCTCTCCGAGATCCAGAAGCGATTGCTGATAGAGACAGAAGGATGGAAAGCAAGGCGCGTGGAGGTGATTCCCAACGGCATTGACCTGCAGAGGTTCTCTCCGGTGGGCGAACACCTGCGTCAGCGATGGCAGCTATCGCCGGACACACCGGTCTTCGGCATCGTCTCCATGTTGCGCCCTGAAAAGAACGTTTCCCTCTTTCTTCGAGCAGCACGGCGGGTGGTCTCCGTCATGCCAGAGGTGCGGGCGTTTATCGTGGGAGACGGTGTCCAGCGCGCCGAACTCGAACGGATGGCTGAGCAGATGAACATTCAGCAGCAGGTGGTTTTCACCGGTGTCGTCGAACACATTCCCCCCGTCTGGCGCACGATGGACGTCGCGGTGCTCACTTCTCGTGTGGAGGGGTTGCCGAACGTGCTGATAGAAGCCGCCGCCTGCGGCGTGCCAGCGGTCAGCACCAACGTGGGCGCGGTACGCGACATCGTGATAGACGGCGAAACAGGCTTCGTGGTCATGGTGGACGACGAGAGCGATCTCGCAGAGCGCATCCTGTATCTCCTGCAACATCCCACCGAACGCAAACGCATGGGCGAACGCGCCCGCCAGCACGCCGAAGCGCACTTCGACCTGCGCCAGATGGTGGAACGCTACGCGCAGGTACTGCAGGAGGTATGAAACGAGGCTTTTTCTCAGCCCCTTTTTGTTTGCCAGAAGGAGGGGCGCACGCACCGGTGCGTGCGCCCCACGCTCTTCGCAGCCGAGAGCAGGCAACGAAAGCGAAGGCTTACCTGCGCCGGCGGCGCATGAAGCAAGTCAATCCCACACCAAACAACAGCCAGCTCGCCGGCTCCGGTATCGTCAGCGTATCCAGCAGGTAGGCTTCATAACGTTGGGTGGCGGCGTTCCAGCCATTGCCCACAATATAGCGTCCATCGGGCGAGATGGAGTAGGCTCCATAAAGCCACGAGCCGTTGGCGAGCAAGCTGGCGTAGCTGAAGTTCAAGTCTTCCATGCCGCCAATCGCCGTCCAGCGAAAGGCAGCCGTATAAGAGGGGTTATCCGCCCTGCCGACCACCACACTGCCGTTCGCAGACGCTCCTATCGCCAAGAACTGATTGTATCCCGGCAACGTACCCAGATCCTGCATCCCGCCACCGGATGTCCAACGAAAAGCGCGCTGCTGCCCACTGGCATTGTCTGCCCAGCCGACCACTGTCGAACCGTCCGCGGAGACACCATATGCATAGCTCCACGAACCGCCCGACAGCGTGCCCAGATCCTGCATCCCGCCACCAGAGGTCCAGCGAAACGCACGGAGTTTCCCGCTCGCATTGGTTGCCCTGCCAGCAACCACCGAGCCATCTGCGGAGACACCATACGCATAGCTCTCCGGACCACCTGGCAGCGTGCCCAGATCCTGCATCCCGCCACCAGAGGTCCAACGAAAAGCGCGCCACGCTCCACTGGCGTTGTTCGCCCCACCGACCACCGTCAAACCATTCGCGGAAACGGCAGCCGCGTAACTATGCGCACCGCCCAGCGTGCCCAGATCCTGCATCCCGCCACCAGAGGTCCAGCGGATAGCACGTTGTCTCCCGCTGCTGTCGTTTGACCAGCCGACCACTACTGAGCCGTCTGCCGACACACCTAACCCATAACTGTGCACACCGCCCAGCGTGCCGAGATCCTGCATCCCGCCACCGGATGTCCAGCGAAAGGCACGCCAACGATTGCTGGCGTTGTGTGCCATACCGACCACCACCGAGCCGTCGGTAGAGAGGGCGAACGCATAGCTCGGGTTATTGCCTGGCAACGTGCCCAGCCAGGTCAGCGTCTGTGCCT
Source organism: Armatimonadota bacterium (assembly GCA_049969495.1). Lineage (GTDB taxonomy): Bacteria > Armatimonadota > HRBIN16 > HRBIN16 > HRBIN16 > HRBIN16. The sequence goes on along the minus strand of JBMFOT010000015.1, from coordinate 1,377 downwards.
CGGTGCGCATCCATCCGCTCAATACCAGACTCAGCACGAACAAGCCGTGCAAAATCCAGTACCACCGAAGTGCCTTCATTTGGGGTAGACCTCCTTTCCCATCGTTTTGTGGTAATCTGTTTGGACGGGGACGGTGGAGGCGCTGAGCCGTTCGTCCACGTTCAGACAGATTTAAGACCTGTCCCGCAATGGCGCGGAAGCTAGTTTGACGAATGGTAGCGTACCCCCGCGCATGCGTGTCAAGCGTTTTGGGTGCATAGATACACAACCTACCCCGCTGGGCACCAGATTGACAATCACCCGCAAGATTGGTAACATCTATCTGTGAGTACACCGTATTCTCTGAGATGGAGAAAGCCGAAAATAACACCGTAACCGGTTGAGCAATACCTCGCACGCGCCGAAGGAGTACGCCATGGCATTTCTGCTAAGCTTGTTCGATAGCAACGAACGCGACATCCGACGCTACCGCAAGGTGGTCGAGAAAATCAACGCTCTGGAAGAGCAAATCGCTGCCCTGAGCAACGAGCAGCTGCGCGCCAAGACGGACGAGTTCCGCGAGCGTCTGGCAAAGGGCGAGACACTGGACGACCTGCTGCCCGAAGCCTTTGCCGTGGTGCGGGAAGCCTCTAAGCGCACCCTGAAGATGCGCCACTTCGACGTACAGCTCATCGGTGGCATGGTGCTGCACGATGGACGTATCGCTGAGATGAAGACAGGCGAAGGGAAGACGCTGGTCGCCACCCTGCCCATCTACCTCAACGCGCTGGAAGGCAAAGGGGTGCACCTCGTCACCGCCAACGACTATCTGGCGCGACGCGACGCCGTGTGGATGGGACCCATCTATCACCTGCTGGGCATGAGTGTCGGTGTCATTCAGGGGCAAAGCCCCGAAACCGGCGAAATCGGCGGCTCCTATATCTATACACCCGGCTACCAGCCGTCCGACCCGCGCTACCTGCACCTGAAGGAGTGCCACCGCAAAGAGGCGTACCTGGCGGACATCACCTACGGAACCAACAATGAGTTCGGCTTTGACTACCTACGCGATAACATGGCGTTCTCCATCGAGGACGTGGTGCAGCGCGAGCTGAACTACGCTATCGTCGACGAGGTGGACAGCATCCTGATTGATGAAGCGCGCACCCCGCTCATCATCTCCGGTTACGCGGGCGAGTCCACCGACCTGTACTACCGCGTGGACCGCGTGGTGCGCTACCTGCAACCGGAACGCGACTACACGCTGGAAGAGAAGCAGAAGATTGTGACCCTTACCGAAGAGGGTATCCGACGTGTAGAGCAGGGCCTGGGTGTGAAAAACCTCGCTGAAGACCCCGACCTGATGCACCATGTGAACGCTGCGCTGAAGGCACATAC
>JBMFOT010000014.1:0-56989 GCA_049969495.1 Armatimonadota bacterium | reverse complement strand
GGCAGTTTTTTCGTGGTGTTTTTTGTGGTGTTTATGGATACGGGGTGTCTACATGGTTTATCGAACATCCTCATAGCTTACAGCCTTCTGATAGAAAATTCCAGAAAATTCCCTGATTTTTATCTGGATGAGGGCACGAGGAAGCTGCTGCGGGGGAAGAAGAGGCATCGGAAAGGGGCAAGGCACCTGCCTTGCCCCCTGTAATTCAGCGGTACAGGACAATCTCCACCCGGTGCACCGTGCCTGCCTCAAACACCGGCAAGGTATCCCCCTGCCAGCGCTGCCCGTCCACCGTACACCCTGCGGTCTCGCCCGGCTGTGCCCGCCGTACAGTAATCTCGTAGGTTGCGCCGCGGAAACGCCTGCGCACATGGAACGAGTGCCACTCCTCCGGCAGCTGCGCATGCACACGCAACCCGTTCAGGGTGGCTTCGATGCCCAGCACGCCCTCTACCAGCGCGCGCAGGTACCATGCCGCCGAGCCGGTGTACCACGTCCAGCCGCCTTTGCCCTCATGCGGCGAATCGGGACCGTCTACGTTGCCCGGCATGACGTAAGGCTCTGCCGCGTAGCGTTCCGGCTCCATCCCGCGTACCGGTGGGCAGAAACTGCGCCACAGCCGATAGGCATCCTGTACACCGTGCAGTTTACGCTCCGCCAGCACCGCCCAGCACGCCGCATGCGAGTAAACGCCCCCGTTCTCGCGCGTGCCCGGTGCGTAGCGGGTGAGGTAACCAATCTCGGGGTCCGGGGCACTGTACGCGGGAGCCAGCAACAGCGCACCGTAGTCGGTGTACAGGTACTCACGCGCGGACTGCAGAGCCTGTTCGGCGCGGTCAGGTGGTGCGGTATCGGCGAGCACCGCCCACGTCTGCGCATTGAGGAAGATACGTCCCTGCGCGTTCCCCGCCGAGCCGACCAGCTTACCCGAATCGGTGCTCGCGCGCCAGTACCACCTGCCGTCCCAGCCATGCCTGTTTACCGCCTCGCGTAGAGATTGCGCTTCTGCGCGGAAGCGGGAGGCGGTCTGTTCGTCCAGCGCAGGCAGTTCCGCCCAGCGCGTCAGCAGGTAGTGTAAAAAGTGCGCCATCCACACGCTTTCGCCTTTGCCGCCCACCCCCACTGCGTTCATGCCATCGTTCCAGTCCGCCTGCAGAATCAGCGGCAAGCCTTGCTCGCTACGCCGGCCCAGCGCCTGATGAAATGCCCGCAGACAGTGCTCCAGCAGAGACGCAGAGCCGCCGTCGAAGAAGGGTATCTCCTCCTGTAAACAGTCGAAATCGCCCGTCTCCAGCAGGTGGTGCAGTGTCACAAAGGGTAACCACAGCAGGTCATCACTGTAGTGAGAAGGCAAACCCTGCTCAGCCAGCGGATGCCACCAGTGCAGCACCGTGCCGTCTTGATACTGGTGTGCTGCGTGCAGGCGAATCTGCTCCAGGGTGCGTTCGGGTTGCCCCAGCAGCAGCCACACCAAACTATCTTGCAGCTGGTCACGGTAGCCGTATGCGCCGCCCGTCTGGTAGTAGGCGGTACGTGCCCATAGCCGACAGGAGATTGCCTGGTACGCCAGCCAACCGTTCGCCATCACGTTCACGGCGTCATCCGGCGTCTGCACGGCAAGACCGCTCACCAGTTCCTTCCACAACCGTTTGACCTGCGTCAGCGCATCATGCACGTTGGGCAGATGGCGATACTTCTCCACCAGCGACAGAGCCTGCTCCTCATTGTCCGCAGCTCCCAGCACAAAAGCCACCTCTGCCGATTCGCCCGGCGCAATTTCGACAAGCACCTGCAAACTGCCGATACCGTCGCCCCAGCGCCCTTGCGTGTTGGACGACTTGCCTTCCACCACCGCTCTGGGAGCGTCCACGTCACCGTAGTTGCCGAGAAACGCCCGCTTGTCTCCGTCGAAACCAACAGGCATGGGCGAGGCGCTGTGGAACGCCACGTAATCCCAAGCGCTGTTCCAGTGTGTGTTGCCTCTACCGGGGAGGTCCCACATGACGCTGGTAGCGAGCAATGCGCCGTGCGTGGGGTTGTATCGCGTTTCGATAAACAACCGTCGGAACTCACGGTGCCAGTCGGGGGTGGTTCCTAACAACCATTCCAGGTACGAGAATATCTGCAGTCGGCGTACGGTATCTCCCGCGTTATGCAGGCGTAACAGCCACACTTCGCAGGGGTCGTTGGTGGGCACGAATACCGTCATCTCGCTGGCGATTTGCGCGTGTTCGCCTTCAAAGACCGAATAGCCCCATCCGTGTCGCACTCGATACGCCCGGAGTTTGCCCGGACAGGGATGCCATGTTGGGTTCCAGAACTCGCCGGTTTCCACGTCGCGCACATAGAGATATTTGCCCCAGCGGTCGCGCACGAGGTCCTGCTCCCAGCGGGTAAGGCGGTTCATGCCGGCGTGTGTGCGCCAGCTATAGCCACTGCCCATCTGAGACACCACTGTACCATAGTCGCCGTTAGAGAGAACATTCACCCAGGGCATGGGTGTATCGGGGCGCACGATCACATATTCGTTGCCTGAGTCGGCGAAATAGCCGTAGTCGGTAGCAAACGGGTTCATCACGTAAGACACCTCGCCATCAGCAGTTATTAACCGGTTCAGCATGAGTGTAGACAAAAGCAGATTACGCCTGCGGCGGGCAGTTTCCTGCTCGACGTGGGGTCATTGCAGACGCAAAAAGGACGTAATCGGCGGTGCTTGGGGGCAGGCGCCCTGTCCGGAGCTGCAGTAGTCATAAAAACAAATGGTGGGCGATGGAGGACTTGAACCTCCGACCTCCTCGGTGTGAACGAGGCGCTCTTCCGCTGAGCTAATCGCCCACGGACAACCTGGTGCCGAGGACGGGACTTGAACCCGTACGCCTTGCGGCACACGCCCCTCAAACGTGCGCGTCTACCAGTTCCGCCACCTCGGCACCCAAAATGGTAGCCCCAGGGGGATTCGAACCCCCGATCTCCTGGCTGAAAACCAGGTGTCCTAGTCCTCTAGACGATGGGGCCATGCCCCTTGCGCTCATATTATACAGTGTGTTTCTTGTCCCTGTCAAGGGAAAGCGGGCAAATCTGCGCAGAACAGGATTCCTGTCCTCTCTTCGGGTAATTCTATCCTGTCGCCGAACATGGTAGATGGAGGTGTAGAAAACAGATGCCTCGCAAGTTACCCCACTCCCACACCTGCTTCGTGTGTGGAGAGCATAACCCGAAAGGACTGAACGTTCGTTTCTATGCCGATGAGCATAGTGCAACCGTGCCGCTGTTCTTGCGCGAGGAACAGATGGGCTATCCGGGCATCGCGCATGGCGGCGTGTTGATGAGTATACTGGACGAGCTCATGGGCTGGGCGGCAACCATGCAAACCGGGGAGTTCAGTGTATCGGCGGAAATCAACACACGCTTCCTGAAGCCGGTACCTCTGTATACCCCCTTAACCGCGCGGGCGCAGATGACCCAGAGGCGAGGCAGGGTCTGGTACGCACATGGGGAAATCGTGGATGAAAAGGGTACAGTTTACGTCCGCGCTGTCGGCAAATACGTTTCTATCGGCAAGGAGCGCACCGCCGAGATATTGAAATTGATGATACACGACCCCGATGCGGTCTCGCCCGAGGAGCTGTTGCAAGAGTTCGACAGGAAGGAGTAGCGAACATGTCGGAACTGCGCCAGGATATCGCCACCAAGCGGTGGGTGATCGTCTCTAAGGAGCGGGCGAAACGCCCGCACCAGTTCATCAAACAGACGGTGGTACAGGAGGAACCCGACCACCGCGATGATTGCCCCTTCTGCGAAGGCAACGAAATACACACCCCGCCGGAGGTGTATGCCTTTCGTAACGGTAGCGAGCCGAATCGGCCGGGATGGAGGGTGCGCGTGGTACCCAACAAGTTTGCAGCTCTCTCCCCGGCGGCTAAATGGGAGATAAAGCACCCCGAGACTTTCACTGTCATCAACGGCTACGGCTCGCATGAGGTGATTATCGAAACGCCCCAGCATAACCAGACGCTGGCGACCCTGCCGCAGGAACAGGTGGAATTGGTGCTTCAGGCTAAGCTGCAGCGGATGCGTACCCTAGCGCAGGACCATCGCATCGCTTTCGTGCAGGTGTTCCGCAACCACGGAGCGGCGGCGGGCACGTCGCTGGTACACCCGCACTCGCAGCTCATCGCTACGCCCATTGTGCCCACGAACATTCGGGAAGAGATCGAGGAGGCACGCCGCTTCTACGACGACCGCGTGACCTGTGTGTATTGCTACATCATGGAGAAAGAGATGGAGAGCGGCGAACGGATTGTGCTGAGTACCGAACACTACGTAGTGCTGGCTCCGTTCGCCTCCCGTTTTCCCTTTGAGCTGATGATACTGCCACGCCGTCACAGCGCGTCTTTCGTCAAGGAGGTAGAGGCAGAGGAGGTTGCATCGCTGGCGGAGGTGATGCGGCGGACGCTGTTGTTACTCTATCGCGCGGTAAACAACCCCGATTATAACGCGGTGCTGCACACCGCCCCCCTGCGCGATAGCTGCATGGACTACTATCACTGGCATATCGAGATTGTGCCCCGTCTGACCACACCCGCCGGTTTCGAACTGGGAAGCGGCATCTACATCACGACCGCCATCCCCGAAGAGACCGCTTCCTACCTGCGAGAACAGGCGCAGCAACTGGGGATATAACACAAGGGGCAACCCGCCGGGTTGCCCCTCTCACTTACGGTGTAGAACTTCCGGCAGACGGTGCAGGTACCGCAGGAATGGAAGGTGGCGGAGCTTCCTGAATCTGTTGCTGTAGCTGCTTCATGTCTTCTTGCCAGCGACGATTGAAGCGTGGGATTTCGAAAGAGACCTTCGCCTGCGCACGCATTTGCATAAGCTCGCGTCCCAGATTGCGCTTGCTCTTTGCTTGCATCAGTAACCGACGCAGGTCCTCTTTCACCTCGTCCAGCGGGCGCACCTGGCGATCTTTCTTATTCAGCACCTTAAAGATAATCCAGCCATTGACTACTTTGCCCTGCGCCGACTGCAGTTTGATAGGTTGTGGTGAAGTGATGCTGCCTACGGGCGTTTTCTGCAGGGTCTGCCACAAGTAGGGGAACTGCCGGAACATATCGCTATTTTCCGGAAGCGATACGTTGGTGACGTTGGCGTTCGCCGGCATATCGGGTGGCTTGTACTGCGTGGCTAACACCAGAAAATCCACACCCTTCTTAATTTGAGCCTGCACCTGCTCCAGCTTCTCGCGATTATCCACCAGGATCAGCGCCACCTGCACCTGTGCCGGGATGGTGAACTGCTGGATATTCTGCTGGTATGCTTTCTTCACCTCATCATCGCTGACGGTGATGCCCTTCGTAATGAGCTTGAACGCTGCCAGCTCTACCTTGATGTCCTCTTTCAGGTCGTCCTGGGTGTAGCCGAGCGTTTTCAGGCGTTCGTTGAAATTAGGCAACTTCTTCTGCCGCTCGAGCTCCTTGTTAATCTCTTCCTCGGTGGGCATCACCTTCTCTTTTTCCGCCATCTCGAGGATGAGCTGGCGGTCTATCAGCATCCGCAGAGCCAGATACCCTGCCTGTTCACGCACCAGACGACCGGTTGCCGGATCGCGTACGGGGTTTTCGCCCTGAGTGAGGGGCACTGCCATCCGCTCCAGCACCTTGTAATATTCCGCCTGGCTAATCGCCTTGTCGTTGACTCTGCCGACGGTCTTCTTGCCACAGCTGGTGGCAACCAGCATCATCGCCACCGGAATCGCTATCCATAGGGGTAGCCATTTTCGCATTGCGGTTCGTTCTCCTCTCATTCGTCCGTCCCTTCGTTCCTTCGGGTAAAATTGCCTGAAGATGTCTCTTCGGGATGGGTGCGCGGCTGGTCTTCCCGCTGCGCACGCAGCTGCAGTACCAGCGACACCTCACCTTCTGCCACACCTGTCAGCCGTGCAATCTCCTTCACATCACAACCGGTATCTGCCAGCGCGAGAATGCGTTCCACGGGAACGCGCTGAGCGGTGCCCTGCGAATCGGGAGGCACTTCCGGTACATCCGACGTGTGCGCTTCCAGCAGATGTAGTACCTGCTCTGCCCGCGTGATGCGCCCCTCTAGCTGTACGATACCCTCGCTCAGGGTCGTGCGCACCTCACGCAGGGTCTGCTGCAGCTCCTCGTGCAGACGCTTTATCTGCTCGCTCTGCTGCTGTGAGGTCGCCTGCCGTACCAGCAACTGCAGCTCTTCACGCACGCGCAGCACCATGACGCCTGCCAGAATAAGCAGAGCCGCCTGAGCCAGCAGAAAAAGTAGCTCCATCACACCACCCTCAGCACCGCGCGCACGGGGTGACCGTCCGCCACCTGCACCCCCGACACCACCCACAAACAGGCAGGGGCAGTGTCTGGGTGTCTCTTGCGGGGATGTACGTAAAGTACCCCACGACGCTCGTCTATCTCGATGCGCGCAACGGCGTGCGCGGGCACAGGGTAGTATACGCTCTGAACGCGCGCATATCCTTTTGCGGCTCGCTGAAGCGCCTCCCGACACCGGCGGCGGTACTCAGCTGTCAATCCATTAAGGGGTACCGCTCTTCGCGCAATGGGCAATCGCCACACCAGCGAGGAAAGCATCTCCTGACAACGAAACCGCTCAACAGTCACCTGCTGCGCCTGACAGCGCCACCGCACGTTCGCCCTGATAGCTTGCACCCGCTCTGGCAAACGGCGCACGCGAGCGCGAACGGCGGGTTGACACCTGCATAATAATACGCGGTAAGAGACCCGTAAGGTTGCACCCATCGGTACGAGTTTGTGCGACCGCACACGAATTCTTAGGGAAGCCGCGTGCACCCGCGCAGCGGAGGAAGGAGCGCAGACCGTACGCACCCATGTAGCGGGAGGAGAGAGTGTGTACATCGCGCATCGCTGCGCCCGGGCGAAAACGCCCGCAACCCGGCAACGAAGAGGCGAAGGCTGACGGACGGATGGCTTTGCGCACCGCACAGGAATCGTGGTTACCGCAGGGGGAAGAAGGGTCAAATCCCCTCCGTGCACTGCTGGCTTCTGCGCAGCGAAAAACCACGTCAGCACCTGAACCCAGAAATACCCCCACCACGACATCCTCAAGCCGCTTCCTGCTCCTCCCGCACCATGCGCACCGCTTGTTGTAATCGCTCCAGCGGTTCCAGCACGTCCATCGTACGCGCCGCCTCGCTCAACGCCTGCATCGCCTGGCGTTGCAGACCGGCATCCTCGTTGCCGAATCGCACGCGCAACGGCGCGCCCGCAAGGGAAAGCTGAACCAGCATCTCCCCATCTCCTGCAGGCATCGTTGCGCCTAAATCGCTCATCGGTGCCATCTCGGTGGGGAACAACATCACGACCGGAGCGATCATCGCATCCAGTGGCTCTAACAGCATCTCATCCCGCACCACCCACACCTCGGGACGAGTCTCCATTGCCTGCAGCAGGGTAGAGGCAATCACCTCCCGACACAGGTAACGGTGGAGCGCATTGCCGTACAGGATGCGCTGTAACGGGGTCGCACGCACCGGCTCGGTGTAGCGAAACTCCAGCGGCAGACCAAAGGAGTCGGTGCACATCGCCGCGCCGATGAACAGTGATGGTTCCACCTCCGCAGCGGTCAGATATCCGATAACGCCCATTCGTCTCCTCTATGCTCGCAGGTCTATCAAATGGCTCTCTTCTGCGGTCGGTAGTGTGCTCTCCTCCGTGATCTCCGCCTCTTCGGCTGCTGTCGGTTCGTGGGCCTGGGCATGTTGCCCTGCTGTGGAGTCACGCGAAGGTGACTCGCGATGCACAGGGCGCACCGTATTGCCGGTAATCACTGGTTGGATGGCGATGTCGTCGGGGTTCATCGTTATTCCCCCTTCACACGTACAAGAAAGACGTCTCGGAATCTATTATCGGCAATTGAAGAACGGTACAGGAGGGGCAAGTACAACAGAACGGCAGGCACGTCCGCGCCTGCCGTTCACGATGACGCCGCAGTTAACGAGGAGCCTGCGGTGTTGTTGCCCCCGGTCGGGTGGGTATCTGCGGATAGGGCGTCCACCGCTTCAAGACCCCCTCTGTGGGCGGTGAGGTCTGTCGCCACAGGATCGCCGCCACCACTATCAGGATTATCAGAATCACGCCGATAGCTACCGGTAACGGGATTTCGCGACGTATCATGCTCGTTGCTCCTTTACTGTTGGCGACAGCGTGCCGGTACCAGCGTCTTGTCCGCCTCAATAGTGTACTCGTGCGGACAGCCGGTTCCCCACTGTACCGATTTAGCATGTCCATCGGCGAAGACCACGTTCATCCTGCGCGCAAATGGCGCCAGCACATCGGGATTGGGCGGGTTCAGGTTCACCGACCAGGGCGCGTTTCCGCCGGGGTCACGATAGGTCATCATCGTGAAGCCACAGGGCAGCTGTCCGTTGTCATCCAGAATATCCAGGTCGCAACCGCTGATGGCATGGTACGACAGTCCGTTGGTCACCACGCGGGTGGCAGCGACCTCCTCAATGGCTGCAAGGCTCACAGGGGTATCACCCGGCGTCCACTGTGGGTAGGAAACGTACATACCGCCCTTGCCCCCGTACCCGTTGTTCACCGACACCGTGGTTTGGTGAGGCCAGGTAGACCAGCGCAGGTTCACCGCTGTGTACGAGATGGGGAGCACACGGTTGGGGGATGCGCCCTGCACCATAGGACCATGCAAGCCGTAGTTCAGCCAGCCGGCGATGCTCTCCGGGTACAGAAAAGCGTACTTGGGCGAGCGGAAAATCTGGTGGTTCTTGGTGTAAGGCAGTACCAACGCCATCCACGTAACAAACTGCCCGGGGTCTGCTGGCAGATCGGGGCGCCAGGCCTCGGCAGGAGCCATGGTCTCGTCGTAGTCCTGGGCATACATCTGGATGGCGAGACCAATCTGCTTGAGGTTGCTGAGGTCCGCCGTTTGCCGCGCCTTGTCACGGGCTTGTGCAAACACCGGGAACAGAATGGCTGCTAGTATCGCGATAATCGCGATAACAACAAGCAGCTCGATAAGCGTAAAAGCGCGTCGCTTGAACATGGAAGTAACCTCCTCTTGGTAATGATATGCGCACGGTCGTTACCAACCGAATTACCGCCAAAGCACTGCGCTTTCTTCATCCGAGAATACGTATTCACAGATTGCATGATACCACCCTTTTCACACAAAGTCAAGCGTTTTCGATGGTTAGCACCACAAAAATTTAGAACCAGCATCTGTACCAGCAGGACTGCTCCGGTTGTTGTCGAAAATGCTTCTTGCGGATTAGGAGGTGACGATGCGCGCGCTCTTGCTTTCTATCACGTTTGCGTTACTGGGCGCCGGTGTGATGGCACAGAATCTGTTGCCGCCGCTTTCGCAATGGCAGGTGGGTGAAGCGTCCGGTGTGCCTGCCGACTGGAGCGTGCAGCAGAGTGTGTTTCGCACTCAGGCGGATGGCAAGCAGGTGCTGGCGGTGCGGGGCACAGGCGAAGATAGCGCGTACTGGCGCACCTCTTTGCTGAGCCTGCAAGCCGGCAAGGCATACGTGTTTCGTTTCCGCGCCCGCGTCGATGGGGGTGGCGGTACCGTCATCAGCGGGTTAAACAGTGTCAATCACGACTTCGGTGTCGGTTCTCGGTGGCAGGATTTCGTGTTCGCCTTTCGCGTTCCCGAGTCACCTGCGCCGTTCGCGCGTCTGGGGCAGTGGCACCTGAAAGGTACCGCTTACTTCGATAGCGCGGAGCTGTATCCCGCACAGGTGGTACATCGCCGCTGGGGCAACCTGACGCTTGGCGAAGGGGAAAGCCTGAAGAGCGGGGAGTACACCGATACACACGCACTGGGATGGCACGGCACCACCATTCACCGCACGCTCTTTCGACAGAAGGCGTACTTCAATACCAACCGCTGGGCTTTCAGCCCGGGCGACGAAGTGGTTTACCGGCATACCCTACCCTGCGCGATGCGCAAGGCAAGCCTGCAGATAAACGTCAACTACCATACCGGCGGTACGCTGGTCGCTAGCGTCAGCACGGATGGGCAACAGTGGCAACGAGCGGTAACTACCTCCAGAGTGGGGCAGGTGGACGCGCAACTACCCGAAAACCTCTTCCCGACAAAGCAACTGTACGTCCGGCTATCGGTGGAGGGCGATGGCGCGTATGCGCAGGTGGATACCTACCGTCTTCGGGCAAGGGTAGAGTACCGGGGGGTGCCCCGCATTGGTCAAACGCTGGTGATAGAGGAGCGTACCGTGTCGCCCGGTTTGCAGGTGCAGTGGTCCCCCGAGGGTGATGCATGGCGGGTGCGCTGGGTGAATCGGCAACCTTCTCCCCGCCAAATAGAGGTGGCTCTGGGAGTGGACGGTCGCTGGCAATCGCTTGGCAAGATGACGCTGAAGCCCAGCGCAGGCGGTGATACCGTGCTGAAACTGCCAGGATTATCAGCAGGCACGCATACGGTAGCCCTGCGCGCGACCTCCGGGCGAGCAATGCTTTATGTCGCACAGACCGAGGTGACGACAATGGTTCTGGACGAATCGCACTATGGCTACCCCCTTGCTGCACCAGCGGGCTTTGGCGAGGTATGGTGGTGCGAGGGTGCATGGAAGGTGGGACGTGACCGCCCAGCACCTTCCGGTAAGCCCAGCTCTGCCATGCTGATTGAGGCAGCGCGAGGCGAGTTTGAACCGGCGCAGCTGGTGCTGCGGGCGAAGGAGCCCAATACCGTGCTGGAAAGCGTCTCTGTAAGTGACCTGACAGGTGCAAAGACACGCATCAACGCCTCCCAGATTCGAGTGTACGAGGTAGCGACGGTGCACGTCGAGCACCCCAGCGATAGCCTCAGCACGCCCGGCGAATATCCTGACCCTTTGCCACCGCTCAAACCTCCGATAGCTCTGCCGCAGGGGCGTAATCAGGCACTGTGGATACTGGTGCACGTGCCGGAGAGCGCGGTCGCGGGCGACTACAAGGGCACTATCACCGTGCAAACCAACAGGGGTAAAATCACCGTGCCGCTGAAGGTGACGGTGTTCGATTTCGCCTTGCCCAAGTCTCCCACCCTGCGCAGTGGATTTGGGGTCAGCGCATGGAACATTAAGCGATACCATCACCTGCAGACACCCGAAGAGGAGCAGCAGGTGTGGGAAATGTATATGCGCTCCTTTGCCGAGCACCGTATCTCGCCGTACTCGTTCTACGCCTACGCGCCTATCCGGGTGCGCTTCGAAGGCGAAGGGACAGACAAGAAGGTTATCGTGGATTTTAGTGAATTTGACCGGGCAGCGAGCTATTATCTGGACGAGATAGGCTTTAACGCTTTCGTGCTTCCCCTGGAGGGGATGGGAGGAGGCACGTTCTACGAGCGTTACCCGGGTGAGTTCGGCGGGTTTAAAGCGGGCACGCCCGAATATGAACGCCTCTGGGGCGACTACGTACGCCAAATCGAAACCCACCTGCGCGAGAAAGGCTGGCTGGAGAAGGCTTACGTCTACTGGTTCGACGAGCCGGAGCCCCGCGATTACGATTTTGTCATAGAAGGGATGCAGCGCATCAAACGCCACGCGCCCGGCATCCGCCGAATGCTTACCGAACAACCCGAACCACCTCTGTACGGACATGTGGACCTGTGGTGCGGGCTTACCCCCGAGTGGACACGCGAGAAGGCAGAGGAGCGCAAAAAGGCGGGCGAGGAGGTCTGGTGGTACATCTGCACCGGTCCACGCGCCCCGTACATCGGGCTGTTTATCGAGCATCCAGGCGTGGAGATGCGCCTGTGGGGATGGCAGACGTGGCAATACGGCATCCAGGGCATTCTCATCTGGGAGACCACCTGGTGGACCAGCCCCACCGCCTTCCCCGACAGGCTGCAGAACCCGTGGGAAGACCCGATGAGCTACGTCAGCGGTTATGGCGTGCCGCAGGGTACCAAGCAGTTCTGGGGCAACGGTGACGGGCGGTTTCTGTACCCACCACGGCGCGACCCCAACGCTCAGCACCCTCCCGCCGTCGAGCCGCCTTCCTCCTCGATACGCTGGGAGAACCTGCGCGACGGCGTAGAGGACTACGAGTATTTCGTTATCCTGCGGAAGCAGATAGAGCGCGTGCGCCCTAAAGCGCCTGCCACGCTGATTGCCGAAGCCGAAAGGTTACTGCAGGTACCGGAACACATCTCGCGCGACCTGACCCACTTCACAACCGACCCCCGTCCACTGCTGGAACACCGGCGCAAGATAGCCAGAATGATTGAACGCCTGCAGAAAATAGAGCGCAGGGGAGGAACCATCGCACAGGAGGAAGGAACATGGCATTGAAAGCTGCCGTTTGCGAGACCAACATCACACCACCTGTTGGCGTCTGGTTAGCGGGGTATGCTGGACGTCCCAGCGGTTGCCTCGGAGTGCATGATGAGCTCATGGCACGGGCGCTGGTGCTGGAGGATGGCCCGAGCCTTGCCGCGATAGTGAGCCTCGACCTGATAGCCCTGGATTTCGACCTCGTAGAGATGATACGCGAGGGGGTGTCACGGAAGGTAGGGATCCCTCCAGAGAGGCTCTTGCTGAACTGTTCGCACACCCATTCTGGTCCAGTCACACGCACGTTCCGCGCCATGGGCGTGCGCGATGACCTGTATTGCGACGTGATGGCGAGGAAAGTCATCGGCGCGATTCAACAGGCTGCGGATATGCTGGAGCCGGTGAGCTTGCGATGGGGAAGGGCATCGGTGCAGATAGGTATCAACCGGCGTGAAATGCAGGCAGGGCAGATGGTGCTAGGGGGCAACCCGCGCCGTCCTATCCAGCCGTATGTAGACGTGTTGCAGGTGGAACGCGAGCCGGGCACGCCTTTGGCGACCCTCTTTGCCCACGCCACTCATGCTGTCGTGCTGGGGGGACAAAACCTGTGGGTGAGCGCAGACTTCCCCGGTATGGCGTGCGATTTTCTGCGGCGTGTCGGAATGGGTGTGCCCATGTTCCTGCAGGGCTGTGCTGGCGACATCAACCCTGTCGAGCGCGGGACATTCGCCATTGCGCGCAAGCTGGGCGACCTGCTGGGAGCATCGGTCGTGGTTGCCTCCCATCAAGCTGAGCCGGTGCAGGGCATCCCCTTGTCTGGGACACTGCGCACGGTGAACCTGCCATATCACCTGCCCTCGCCCGAAGAGGCACAGCAATACCTGCACCAGATGGAAAGCGAGCTCCGACTCGCCGAACAAAAGGGCGAACCACTGCACGTGCTTACCTGGCAACAGGATATGGTACGCTGGGCGCAAGACCTGGTGCTGGCTGCAGAAAAAGGGGAGCCCACGCATCAGCCTTTCGAGATTCAGTTGCTGCGCGTAGGGGACGTGCATCTGCTTGCCTTCCCTGCCGAGATGTTTGTGCATTATGCGCTGGATTTCGTCAGACAATCGCCGCATCAACCGACCATCGTGCTGGGATACAGCAACGGTTGTTGGGGCTATATCCCCACAGCGGCGGATTACGCTCTGGGCGGGTACGAGGTGGATATGGCGTACCGCTACTACGGCACGCTCATGGTGTCCTCCGAGTGCGAACGCCTCATTCGCGAGGAGGTGTACGACCTGCTGGGCGTGCCGTCTGCAGACAGGACACCGTACGTGGCGGAGACATAGCAGACCACCATAACGGAAAGCCACCACCTGCACCGAGCGGCTACGCGGGTATCAGCAGGCACTTCAAGAGTTTGGCGTGCCGTTCGACCCCGCGCTGGTAGCACACGCGGTGGGTAATTCGCTCAGGCGCAGGAAAAGGCACGCCAGGCGACCTGTACCAGCAATATGAAGAACATCGGAACCGCCTGGGCGATGTACGCGCAGGATTACGATGAAACCGGCTGCCCCATGTGGGTTAAGAGCAACCTGAATCAAGGTTGCTTCCCCGTGGTGGACCCGAACTTCCGTGCGCCGTACACAGGTACACCATGGGGACAGTACTGGCCCGACCTCATCTATCCGTACGTGAAGTCAGGGCGGGCGGCGAACTACGACGCGCAGGGACGCCCTGTCTCTAAGGGCAACCGCGGGGTCTTCACCTGCCCAACGGGTGACGCGCTCATTCCTGCAGTAGGCGGGGAGAGCGGATGGGGTTCGCTGACCTACGGTATCAACCAGAGCAATATCAACGCCGACCCCATTAACCCCGAGAGCGCAGGCAACGCCGCGGGAGGCGGTCCGGACTTCTTCTGCGGACAGCTGCCCGAATGCCAGGGATGGGGCTGGGGTTGCGCAAAGGGTGCACAACTGGCTCGCCTGACCCATCCGGCGGACTCTATCGTGTTCATGGAGGGTCCGGTGGGCGCAGGGCCGATGTTCGCAGAGTGCTGCGGTATGGATTCGTACCCCGGCGACCGGAACACCATCCTGGCGAAGATGGCAGCGGTGTATCCCGCGGAGGGAGGCTTCCCCGCTGGCTACCATCCCAACCGTCCGATCAAGCGTGCAAGGACCGACCCCAACTTCTGGGTGATGGAAAACGGGCTGGTTAATGAGGACGGTACCGTCAACCCGGTACAGCGGTCCAACGACCGTGCCATCCATCCTCACAACAGGGGTTCGAACTACGTGTTCGCGGACGGGCATGTGAAGTTCCAGCGGGATACCTTCATGCGGCAGCATACGGCTTCGTCGGACTAGTGGTTATCCGTGTGGTTGTCCGCGCAGGGGCAACCCTCGTGGTTGCCCCTGCACACGCTAAATCAACAGGAGGTGCGAGAATGCCCCAGGTCATTCGTCGAAGCGGTAACCCACCTGAGCCAGCATGGCGAAGGGAGGTACCCCCCGGCGTCGCGGTGCTGGTAGGCATCGTCTTGCTGGTGTTCATCCTGTTTATGGTGAACCAGTTCATCACGCCGATATTCCCGCAAAGGCGCGTCACTGCGGAACAAGCGTGGCAGGTCAAACAGCAGGAACTACAGCAACGATTACCACAGGGTGGATGGGTTTCGCCCGCACCGGGCATGCCACCTGTTTACGTGCCGCCTTCTACCGGACAGGCTACGCCAATGGCGCAGGGACGTTAGCGATCGAGGGGTGCTCGACGGCTCGTGCGAAGAGAGGAGAGACACGAACAACCGTTTACCCTCCGCGCAGCAGCCATCGGTCTGCTGGCTTCATTGCTTATCGCCGCACTGGACCCTTACGGGCTGTACGTCATACAAGGTTCTTATATGACGCTCGACTACAGTACCCCGGCGGCGGTTTTTGCGTTCTTTGTGCTGGTGGTCGTTATCAACGGCTTGTGGAAACGTCTGAGCCCATGCACCGCCCTTCGCGCCTCAGAACTCGTCATTGTCTACGTCATGATGATTACCGCCTGCGTCGTTCCTACCCTGGGGCTAACCGCGCAGATTCTGCCCGTGCTAGCGGCGGTGACCTATTACGCCAACCCCGCCAACGGCTGGGATCGCCTGATACATCCGCATCTGCACCCCCTTCTGGTGCCGCGCGACAAGGAGGCGATACGGCTCTTCTTCGAGGGCAAGCCGGGCGCGAGCGTACCCTGGGACGTGTGGCTTCCTCCACTGCTGGCGTGGATGCCCCTCATCCTCACGCTCTACTTCGTGATGATTGCGGTGATGGTGATATTTCGCCGGCAGTGGATGGAGCGCGAGCGCCTGGCTTTCCCCGTCACGCAGTTGCCTCTGGAGATGGTAAACGAGCAGGAGCCTCTGTTGCGCAAACCGCTCTTCTGGCTGGGTTTTGCCCTGCCGTTTGCGGTAGGCAGTTTAATCGCTCTGCACAACTACGCGCCCGCTGTGCCCGCACCACCCGTTTTCACGCGCATCCCGATTTTCCGCGAGACGGTAACGTGGACACTCCGCTTCAGCTTCCCGATGCTGGGCTTCTTTTATCTCGCCAATCTGGATGCGCTGTTCAGCCTGTGGTTTTTCAACCTGCTGTTCATGGTGGTGCGTGGGTACCTGAATATCTATGGCGTGGAGATCCGAGAAGACCTCGGCGGGGCGTACGGCACACCTTATATCCCCTACAAATATCTGGGCATGGGCGCGATGCTGATGCTGGTAGCAACCAGCCTGTGGGCGGCGCGTGCTCACCTGTCGGACGTGGTGCGCGAATCGCTGGGCAGAGGCAGAGACGTAGACGACAACGGAGAGGCACTGAGCTACCCTGCCGCCTTCTGGGGCACGGTGCTGGGTTTGCTGGCGATGAGCGTGTGGATATGGTGGTCGGGCTTGCCTTACTGGGCAACGTGGCTGTATCTGCTGTTCATGATGGTACTGTTTTTTGGCTTGACGCGCGTGGTGGCAGAGACGGGGCTGGCGGAGGCGGTAGCGGCAATGATTGCACCGGTGTTCGTCGTAGCGGGATGGGGCAGCACGCCTTTTGGTCCGCGTGGGCTTACCGCGCTGGGGCTGACGTGGGTGTACTCCGCCGACATCCGCACGACCGTCATGGCTTCCAGCATCCACGGCTTGCGTCTTGCGGAGCGTACCGGGGTGCGTTCGCGCGGGCTGTTCTGGGCGATGATGCTAGCTATCCTGGTCAGTATCGCGGCTTCAGTCACGATGACCCTGCTGCTTGCTTACGACCGCGGCGGAGTGAACCTGAACCGCTGGTTTTTCATCGACGGTCCACAATTTCCTTACAAATGGGTAGCGGGCAAGATAAACAACCCCTCCGACCCCAGCGTGACCGGCTGGCTGTTGACCGGCTTCGGCGCAGCGGTGATGGGTTTTCTCAGCGCGATGCGCCAGCGGTTCGTGGGCTGGCCCTTTCACCCCGTCGGTTTCTGCGTGGGCAGCACGTGGATTATGGACGAGATATGGCTCACCTGCTTCATCGCGTGGTTGTTGAAGTTTCTTATCCTGCGCTTTGGTGGGTTGCGCTGGTTCCGCCTTTCGTTGCCCTTCTTTCTGGGGCTGATTGTGGGGCAGTACACCTGCAACGGCTTCTGGCTTATCATGGACTACTTTAGCGGCGCCAAGGGCAATCAGATATTCTGGATATGATGCTGCAGAAGGAACCGTCTCCGCTTGAACGAAACTCTGTCTTACAGAGGCGACGACACGTCTCCCCTGCAAAAATGCCCGGCTTTACCCGATAATTCTTACAGGCGAAACAGTGTAGTGGGAGGCATCATGTGGCTGTTGTACAGGACCAGGCATTAGGGTTGCGAAGGCTTATCTCGCAACGACCCGCGGACGGCGTACTGGGCATCACGCCCGGCTTGCTTATAGGCACCTGGGTGATTACCGTCGTCAGCGGCACTCCGGAGTCGGGCAAAACCACCATCGCCACCAACCTCTCCGCCCTGCTGGGACAAACGGGACGCCATGTGGTGCTGCTGGACGGCAACGTGGGCATGGTCACCTGTAGTCGCCTGCTGGGCACAGAGCCCCGTTATTCGCTCGAGGACCTGCTTGCCGACCGACGTGACCTTCCGGAGATTCTGGCTTCCGGCGCAGCGGGTATCCGCGTCTTATCGGGTGGGGCGCGCATCCTTGCCCTCAAACGGCTGTCCGCTCAGGGACAACGAGAGGTCATAGAACGCCTGCGCACTCTCGAAACGCTGGCGGACGTGGTCATCATCGACACAGGCAGCGCCGAGTCCACCGACACCCTCGCCTACGCCCTTTCTTCTGACATCGTGCTGGCGATAGCCCTTCCGCAACGGGAGAGCCTGCTGTACACGTATAGTCTGGTGAAGCGGCTGCTTCTACAACGAGCCGACCTGCAGGTCGGCTGGGTGATGAACCGGTGTAGCTCGCCAGTGCAGGCGCAGAAGGTTGGCAAACAGGTAGAGCAGCTGCTCGCCAGGCAGTTTTGGGGAAGAGTGCAGCTGTTGGGCTGCATTGTGGAGGATAACAGCGTGAGCGCAGCAGCAGAGCAAAACGCCTGCTTCTGGCTCTCCTGTCCCGATAGCCCGGCGGCAAAAGGACTATCCGCACTGGCGGCAGACCTCCGAGCTCGAATCCTGTCGCACCCGGGGGCGGGCAGAGGGCTCCATGCGTTTCTGGCGCGACTTGCCGACCACCTGCGCCCACCGGCTCTGCTGCCTATACCGAAAGAGGAGGAGAAACTATGGCTCGCAGTCTGAAGGTACTGATTGTTTCCGCAGAGGTTGCACCGCTGGCGAAAGTCGGCGGACTGGCAGACGTGGCAGGCGCGTTACCGAAAGCGTTACGTGCGCTGGGGCATGATGTGCGCATTGCCATGCCCTGCTATCGAATGATTGAGAAAAACCCCGACTATCCGGTGCGTACGGTTATCAAAAGCCTCCCCGTTCCGATCAACCCCATGATCACCGAAGAGGCGATTATCCGGCGCACCACGCTGAACGGCGGCGTGCCCGTCTATCTGGTAGGACACAAACACTACTTCACCGAAGCCACCGAATCGAAAAAGATATATGCGCTGGAGCCGGAACCCTACATCTTCTTTGACCGCGCCATCCCGCTGATGCTGGAAGAGCTGAACTGGATGCCCGACATCATCCACGCAAACGACTGGCATACGGGGTTCGTGCCGGTGTACATCCGGGTGCTCCATGCGCATCAGCCAGAGTGGCAACAGGTAGGACTGGTCTTCACCATCCATAACCTGGCGTATCAGGGCGAGTTTGGGTACGAGCTGTTGTGGAAAGCGGGCTTGCCAGAGTGGTTGTTCCACTACGAAAGGCTGGAGTTCTACGGGCGGGTGAATTTCCTGAAGGGCGGTATTGTGTACTCCGATATGGTGAACACGGTCAGCAAGACCTACGCGAAGGAGATTCAGACGCCCGAGTACGGTTGCCGGATGGAGGGATTACTGCAGTACATTGCCGCGCAGGGCAGACTGGAGGGTATCGTCAACGGCATCGACTACGAAGAGTACAACCCCGCTACCGACCCGCGCATTCCGGCGCACTACAGCGCAGATGACCCGTCGGGCAAAGCGGAGTGTAAAGCCGCTCTGCAAAGGGAGTGTGGTTTCACGCCCGACCCGAACGCTCCGGTGATGGGCATGATTACTCGCCTGGCAGACCAGAAGGGGCTGGACCTGATTGCCCCTATCGCCAACCAGATATTGAAACTGGGCTTTCAGTTTGTGGTGCTGGGCACAGGCGATCCGCGCTATGAAGAGCTCTTCACGCAGCTGGCGAAGGAGCATCCCGACCAGATGCGTGCGTTCATCGGCTTTGACCCTGACCTCGCTCAGCGTATCTATGCGGGCAGCGATATGTTCCTGATGCCCTCGCGCTTCGAGCCATGTGGACTGGGGCAGTTGATAGCGTTGCGCTACGGAACCATCCCTATCGTGCGCAAGACAGGTGGTCTGGCGGACACCATTACCGATTTTTCGCCACGCACGGGCAAGGGCAACGGTTTCGTGTTCGAGCAATACGATTCGTTGGAGCTGCTGCAGGCGATAAAGCGTGCGCTGAAGACATACCGGCAGCGGGAGGTATGGCGCAAACTGGTAGATACCGCTCTGCGCTCAGACTTCTCGTGGAACCGGGCAGCCGGCGAATACGCCGAGCTGTACCTGCGCGCGCTGGAACAGCGCAAAGCCAGCCTGGAAGCGGCGTAGCGCATCAGAGCACACGGACTGCTCAACCGTGTACATCCGTTGCATCCGTGCAATCTGTGGGCTACTTCCCGAAGAACGCCGTAACTGGCAATCGCGCTATTGCTGTGTTATACTAACTATCGCGGCGGAGTTCGTCATGAGCGTAAGTCGGCTAACGTGGTTTGTAGCTCTTTGGGGCGCATTGTGGACGTGGTTACTGGCGAGCTGGAGTGGTGTCTCGCTATCGACAAGCATCCTGCGTGCCGTGACCGTGTTCGTCATGCTGACAGCGGTTATGATAGTGTTTCAGGTCGTACTGGACGCCTCCAGAGGTACGCGAAAACCTGTCGAAAACCGACCTGCCTCGGATGAACCACCCGCCCCGGATGAATCGCAAGAAGAGCGCGAAGCGGCGTAACAGCGTGTAGAGGAACACGTCTCAGAGGAGAACTGGCAGGTCATGCCGACAGCGGAGATGGACAAAGCGTGGGAGCGCTACAAACGCTACGGCGACCCACAGGCGCGAAATCAGATTATCGAACGCTATGCCTATCTGGTGAAGATTACCGCCGGGCGCGTGGTCAGCTCGCTCCCACCCACCCTGGACCGCGAGGACCTGGTGAGCGCAGGCATCATGGGTCTGATCAAAGCGGTAGACCAGTTTGACCCCTCCCGTCAGGTCAAGTTTGAAACCTACGCCATTGCGCTCATTCGGGGGGCGATTCTGGAGATGTTGCGCTCGGAGGACTGGGTACCTCGCTCCGTGCGCGACCGCGTCAAGAGCCTGGAGCGCACCTACTCCTCCCTCGAATCGCGTCTCGGACGACCGCCTACCGAAGAAGAAATCAGCCAGGAACTGGGCATCTCTATCGAAGACTACCACCAGCTGCTCTGCGATGCGGGGCGTACCAACCTGCTTTCTTTAGACGACATCATCTTGAACACGCAGGATGCCGGCGAGAAACTGCATATCTCCGACGTGCTTTCCGATGCCACCTCCGACCCCATCGCCGAGGTGGAACAGCGCGAGATGCGTCGGTTGCTCGCGGAAGCCATTGACCGCCTGCCCGAACGCGAGCGACTGGTCATCGCCCTGTACTACTATGAAGGCTTGACCTTCCGCGAAATCGGCAGGGTGCTGGGCGTTTCCGAATCGCGAGTGTACCAGCTGCACACGCAGGCGGTGCTGCGCCTCCGCAACTACCTGCAGCGCGACGCGGGCCTGTTCTGAGCCGATGATGTCTCCCGAATCCCCCGCTATGGTTATCGGTCTGATGTCCGGCACCAGCATGGACGGCATCGACGCCGCGCTGGTGCGCATCCACGAGGCAGGCGCGAGTCTTCAGGTAGAAACGCTCGCTTTCCGCACCAACCCCTATCCTCCCGATGTGCAGGCGGAATTGGCGCGTACCATTCGCGGGGAAACGGGCGTCGCCGAAATCTGCCACCTGAACTTCCTTCTGGGCGAACTGTTCGCCGACGCCACACTGCAGCTGATGCGGGAAGCAGGCGTAACACCCGAACAGCTGCTGTGCATCGCCTCGCACGGGCAAACGGTCTGGCACCAACCCGAGCCGATAGAATGGCAGGGACGTGCCATCCGTTCCACCCTGCAGATTGGCGAACCGGCGGTGATTGCGGAACGGACAGGCGTACCGACCATAGGCGATTTTCGGGTGACGGACGTGGCGGCGGGTGGCCAGGGCGCGCCGTTAGTGCCTTATGTCGACTACTTGCTCTTCCGTCACCCGTCGGAGGGGCGTATTCTGCTGAACATCGGCGGCATCGCCAATCTCACCGCCGTTCCCGCGAACGCCTTGCCTGAGCAGGTCATCGCCTTCGACACGGGACCGGGCAACGCCCTCATCAACGTCGCAATGCAGATTGCCAGCGGAGGCAAGTACCGCTACGACCCTGAAGGCTCCTTCGCCCAGCGACACCCCGTGCGTGAGGAGTGGCTGAATGAGCTGCTACAACACCCGTACTTCGCGCAACCTCCGCCCAAGTCCACCGGGCGCGAAACTTTCGGCGAGGCGATGGTACGCAAGCTGTTGCGCCGCCATAAGCTCTCTAACGCCGAACTGCTTGTGCCCACGCTGACCGAGCTCACTGCCCGTACCATCGCAGACGGTATCCGTCGCTTTGTGTTCCCCAGCATGCGGATGGCGAGGCTCATTGTATCAGGAGGAGGAGTGCATAATCGCACGCTCATGAGGCGATTGCGTGAGCTGCTGCACGAACTGCAGGTAGAAACCAGCGACCGCTACGGCGTCCATCCCGATGCGAAAGAGGCGGTGGCGTTTGCGGTGCTGGGCTATCAGCGAATGCAGGGACGAACCAATAATCTGCCCTCTGCCACCGGTGCACGACGCGCTGTGGTGATGGGGAAGCTGTGCCTGCCGTAGACGCAATCTCTGGCGGTTCACCTCTGCATCACCTGCCTGGAGGGCGAATCTCCGGGTAAGCCAATTTCCGCAACGGCTCGGCAGGACTCGCCCTCCAGGAGGCAATTACCCGCCGGTTGTCTTGCCGTGTTGCATCTGCTCATACTCCAGCGGGTGCTCTTCTTGCAGATGGCGCAGGGAGATGCGCCCGTCCAGCCACACGCGGCTCATAGGGAACATACCCGGCTTGAAGTGTACGTGGTACATGTGCCAGATGATAATGGTCAAAAACGCCAGCAGCGCCTCATAGCCGTGTATCAGGCGGGCGATGTGCCACATCCACAGCGGCAGGTAGCGGAACGCTAGGTCCTCGCCCCACATGATGAGCCCGGTCAGTATCATCACGACCGTGCCCCACACGACGGCGAGGTATTCGAACTTCTCAATCCAGTTGAATCGCCCGAAGCGCGGTTTCTCCTGCGACATTCCCAGGTAACAGCGAAGCATCTGCCAGATATCGGCGAAGTCCTTGCGCGTCCAGCGCAGGTGCTTCAACTGCTCGCGCCCGCGTGGGGTGAACAGCCACAGGGGATGCCATATCGCCAGCGTGATAAGCATCACCGCGCCGATGCGGTGGATGATGCCACGCAGTTCCACACTGCCGGGAAAGCTATAAAACACCCTTGCCCAGCCCGACTCGGCATAGCTAACAGGCATGCCCGAAATCACCAGCAGGGTAAACGCCACCACCAGCACCAGATGCTGCAGCCGCTCGTTCAGGCTGAGGCGTTCCACAAACTGGTGCGATAGCGGGTCGTCCGGGCGGTGTGGGGAGACCGCGTGGCTCGGTCGTCCTCGCCGATAGCTGAGGATGTCCAAGAGCAGATAGATGGTGAAGAAACCGATGGTGGTAAAGATAGCGATCTGATAGGCTACCTTGATAAACCAATAGAGCGGACTGGCGGTGCGCGTGCCCACGAAGTGCACCTTGCCCATCGCTACTCCTCTGCCGATGCCCGGGTGACAGGAACCGCAGGTCTTTTGCAGGTTTGCTGGATAGATGGTGGAACGGGGGTCGGTAGACGGCAAGATATTGTGCGCTCCGTGGCAGCTGGCGCAGTGCGCTACCGTGCTTTGTCCGTAGCGGTTCATGATGCCGTGGTAGCTCTGGCGATAGGTAGAGAGGCGCAGCGTGGGCAGACCGAGCGCGCGTTGCAGCTGCTGGTTCTCGTGGCACTTGCTGCAGGTGGCGACGATGTGCTGTGGGTAGACCGAAGATTCGGGGTCGCGCGGGCTGCGGATGGTATGCTCACCGTGGCAATCGGTGCACACAGGAGCTTGCTTCACGCCCTTCGTGAATGCCTGGCCATGGATGCTCTCCTTCCATTCGCGGAAGATGCTCTCGTGGCACTTGCCACAGGTCTCTGGCAAGTGAGCGCGCGCGACGGTGGAGTTCGGGTCGGTGGCGCGGCGGATGCCATGCACACCATGGCAATCGGTGCACACCGCCGGCTGTTTGCCCGGCGCGGAGGAGGTGCCGTTTTTACCCTGCCGGAGCAGTTGCCCGTGTACGCTGCGCTCGTAATAGAGCAACACCTCTCCTTTGGGAATGCGGTTCCAATCTACCAGCTGGGCATCGCTATGGCAACGGGCACAAGTTTGCGGAATGTTCGCGTGGTACACATGCGAACTTGGGTTGCTGGCAGGCAGGATGTCATGGTGTCCATGACAATCCGCACAGCGTGGGGCATCAGGATTGCCCCGCGCTACCGCCTCGCCATGTATGCTATCGGCATAGGTTTTGAATATTGTCTGCGCAAAGGTGGGCGCCTGAGGCACGCGCTTCTCCAGATGGCAGCTGCCACATTCTACCTTCTGCGCGTGTTTGGCGTGAGGCAGCTCGGCAGGGTTAATGTCCGTGTGGCATTGTGTACAGCGCAAGCTCTTGTGTACCGAACGGTTGAACGCCGCCAGGTCGACGAACACGCTCTTGCGCCGCCCGTGCACGTCAAAGCCGTACAGGTCGGTTCTGCCGTGACACCGCTGGCAGGCTTGAATCTCCTGCTGTGCGGTCATCGGGGTGCGGGCAGGTTGCTGTGCCCATACGACAGCAATCACCCACAGTACCGTTAGAGTGCTTGATAGTAGCAGATTCAGACGGGTATTCATCATATTTCCACCTGATACTACGGCTGATGGCACTGGTTACAGTATTTGATGTCATGACAGGTGGCGCACTGCGCCTTCTGCAGCTTTTTCACCCCCTCATAGCCCTTCCAGCCGCGTTGCTGGCCCAGCTTGCCGTGTGTCTCGCCCCAGTTTTGGGGGTGGGGCATCGGCGTCTTATGACAGTTCAAGCAGGCGTTGCGCCCATGGCACACCTGGCAGCTGGCTCCGCTGTCGGTGATACGTCGCGGATGTTCCTTACGGAAATCCTCCGTGTGCGACGAGGGGGGCGCCTGATGGCACGTCTGGCAGGTCTCCTCCTGGAAATTATGGCAACGTTGACATAACGCCGGGTTTTTGTGCCCGACTTGCGGGTGATTCGAGTCCCATCCTTCGGGGTGCGGCATCGGCAAGCCATGACAGCTCTGGCAGAATTGAGGCTGGTGACAGGAGTTGCACGACGCGGCTCCCTGCTTTAACGCCAGCTTGCCATGCCCGACCCGCGGGTCGCGCAAGAAGTTCGCCACTTTGTGGCTGGCGGGCAACGCTCCGCTATGACAGCCCTGGCAGGATTGCGGCGTGTGGCACTGGTAGCACATCTGGTGCATCGTTTGCCCTGCCCATTTCAGCTTTTCGCCAAACTGCGCCAGCCTGGAGCCGTGTTGCTGGATCCATTGCGTATCGTGGCGCATTACCTTATGGCAGCTCTCGCAATAGTCTGGCGAGTGGCAGGCGGCACACATCTCGGGTCGCTCCGCCGCGTTACCGAAGTGGAACTTCAGCCACTGCGCGTCATGCGAGCTGGGACGGCGGTTTTGATGGCACGCCTGACAGAAGAACGGCTTGTGGCAATCAGCGCAGCTGCCCGGGTCCTTGCGCACTTCGAACTTATGGTTCACGAACCAGTTCTCTTCAAAGTGTGAGGCGGGCTTCTCCGGCTCGGTGGGCGGGATAGGGGGCATCTTGGAGTTCGGTCCGATGCTCACAATGTACGCCACCAGTGCTGCTTCCTTCTCTGGCGAGAGATGGTAGGCGGGCATAATGGTGTGCGGGTTGTGCGCGGAGGGGTTACGCAACAGATTACGCACCGCTTCCGGGTCGCGTTTGCCGCCAAGCCCTAAATCGGGACCAACGGGACCTCCACCGCCATTGATGCCGTGACAGGAGTAGCACTTCAGCTCCACGAACACCTGTTGCCCCCGCTTCTCCAGAGGCGACAACCGTTCGGGTTCGGGCAGGGCTTCCATTCCCTTGACGTTCAGCGCTACGATAGCGAGCAGAATCAATGTGCCGGTGCTGAGCGCGAGCAGACGCTTGCGCGGCTGACGCTCGGGGTTACGCTCGATAAAGGGCACTATCAACAGCAAAACCACCAGCAGGGTTGGCAGCACAAACGAGCCGACGAACTCGAGGTTTGGCGGGAAAAAGTCCACCAGCTCGTGCATCCACAACACGTAAAAGTCAGGGTGAGGTTTATAGGCGGTATCCATCGGGTTGGCGCGCGGCTCCAATGGGGCAGGAAAACTCAGGGAGAGCCAAATCATCAGCGCAGAGAGAATCACCGCTCCCACAGCGATACGGGCAGTGTGTTCGGGGTAGAGACTTTGCGTTTTTTCCACGCTTGCCTCTTCGTTTACGCGCACACCCGGTGGCGTGACCCCCATGCGACGTACCTGCAGCACATGCCATGCCACCAACAGAAACACCAGCACCGAGAGCACAAACACGTGTAGCACGAAGAAACGCATGAGCGTCACCGCGCCGACCGTGTCGCCTCCGCGCAGGAAGGTAGCAACTGCCTCGCCCACTAGCGGCACACCCTCCGCAATCTTCAGGCGCACTACCGTGCCCCAGTACGCCTTCTGGTCCCACGGCAGCGCGTAGCCGGTCAAACCGTAGCCGATCACGGTCAACAAAAGCAGAACCCCGGTCACCCATATCATCTGGCGCGGTCGCTTATACGCTCCCCAGAAGAACACGCGCAGGATGTGGATGATAATCAGGGGCACGATGAGCCTGGCTGCCCAGTAGTGCAACGCGCGAATGAATCGACCTGCGGGCAGGTAATGCTCGATGTACTGAACCGATGCGTACGCCTGGTCCGGGGTGGGGCTATAATAGAACATAAGCGCACCGCCAGTGAGGAAAAGCACCACCAGCGTTAACAGGGTCAGCGCGCCGAAGATATGCCCCCAGCCGACCCCGGGGGGCAGCGGTTGCGTCCAGAAACGCCCCCACGCGCTAATCAGTCCCGTTTCGCGCTCAAACCAGTCCAGCAATTTTCGCACTGTTGCTCCTCCCTTCTCCTGACGCGCTATACGTTCTCCAGGCGCACATACAGCAGACCGCCTTCCACCTTATGCGGGTACTCCGGTAGCGGGCGCGGGGGCGGTCCCTGAACCACTTTGCCTTCCGCGTCAAAGTATCCCGCATGACACGGACAGAAAAAGGCGTTGCGTGAGCGTTCCCAGCGCACAGCACAGCTGGCGTGCGTGCAGATATTGGAAAGCACCTTCAGCGAGCCATCGGGCTTTACGACCACGTACACTGTGCTGCGCACAGTGCGGATTACCCAGCCGTCGCGACGCTGATGGCTCAGCGTGACCGCCTTCGGCTCACCGACGGGGAATTCGTTCGCGTTGCCTACTTTGATCCAGGGGGGCTTTTGTCTGCGGAAGGCGGGAACAACCAACATGACCAGCGTGGGTATGCTGTACACGATTGCCAGAAGGGTTGCCAGTGCTTTGACCAGCGTAGCCAGCCACTCCCGACGTGTCCACCTCTGTTCCATGCTGAATGCGTCCTCACTCTTCTCTGTGTAGGATGCCTCACAAACCGCTGTTCGCCAAGCCTCCTGCAAAAACCTGCCCAGAGGCAAGCATCGGTATACCATTTGACTAGATAGATGAAGCTTTTCCACTGACACCAGTCTATAGAGTTTTAACGCACTACATATTCTATCCTATTCCCGGCGCGTTGTCAAATCTCGCGATGATGCAAGTCGATGCAGAGAGCATCTGGCAGGATGTGCAAGCCATCCGTAGCGCAGCACCTCAGATTATTCGTGGCAATGCTTCAGAGATTGTCGCTCTGGTAGGCTCTCAGACAAGCACCAAAGGCGTCGACGCGACGATTGCGTCCGGATCGGCGCTGGACGCCGCATGGGCGCTAAGTCGGTCCAGCGACAGCGTTGTTAGTATCAGCGGCGATGTAGACTATGTGGTTTGGCGCGAACAGCAGGCCGCTATTCACAATGGTCATCCCATGATGTCCCGAGTGACGGGGCTGGGCTGTACTGCGACAGCCACCTTATGAAGTGCCCCTCATCATCAATGACAGGGTAGACGTGGCGATGGCAGTGGGTGCGCACGGAGTGCATATCGGGCAGGAAGATATGCCTTACCCGCTGGCGCGACGATTACTGGGCGAGCACGCCATCATCGGGCTTTCGGTGGAGACGATAGAGCAGGTGCGAGAGGCGGAGCAGTATGATTTGAGCTATATCAGCGTGAGCCCCGTTTTCGAAACACCTACCAAGACCGATACCAAAGGGGCATGGGGCATTGAGGGGCTAAAACAAGTGCGTGCGATAACCAGACACTGCGTGGTGGCTATTGGCGGGATCAATGCCACAAACGTCCAGCAAGTGGTACGTGCAGGGGCAGAAGGCATAGTGGTCATCGCTACCGACCATTATGCGGAAGCAACGGCACACATCGTGGCGCAGCTGCAACGACAACATCCTGGATGCCTACGCCACCGAATCCGCTGTCGCCAGGCGACGAGAGGCAACTGTGGCAGCGCTGAAACAGGTATTCGATGTGCCAATTGTCGTTTATGAGTTTGTGATAGCAGGCGGACAAAGCGCTGGTTCCCTGCAAGAACTGCACAGGGCATACAAGCAAAAAGTGCAGCAAGTGGATACGCTCCTACGCCAACGGCTGGTGAAGACTGATACGCCTCGCTCATGGCGGTTGCACTACCCGCCCGAATGATGTATACTATGGTTACCGGATGCCTTTGTTGAGGGTTTTCCTGATGACCAGCGTTTCCATTCGGGACGGTTTCATCCGCCAGCAGATTGAGCAGTGGGAGTTGCAAACCCTCTCGCCTTACGCGGCGAAAAGCGCCCAATCGCGAGGCAGATTGCACCCCGAGCCGCCCTGTCCGGTGAGGACATGCTTTCAGCGAGACCGCGACAGGGTGTTGCATTCGAAATCTTTCCGGCGGCTGAAACACAAGACGCAAGTGTTCCTCGATCCGGAGGAGGACCACTACCGCACGCGCCTGACGCACACGCTGGAAGTGGCGCAGATTGCTCGTACCATTAGCCGCGCTCTCCGGTTGAACGAGGACCTGACCGAAGCCATCGCGCTGGCGCATGACCTGGGGCATCCACCGTTTGGACACGCGGGAGAACAGGCTCTGGATGAGGTGCTGCAGGAGTATCTTCCCGGCAAACGCTTTCGCCATTGGGAGCAGAGCCTGCGCGTGGTGGACGTGCTGGAGCGAGATGGCAAAGGGTTGAACCTCACGCAAGAGACGCGCGAGGGTATTCTGTACCACAGCAAGGGCAGAGCAGACCTGGACGCTGACCTGCTGCCCGATGAGTGCACGCTGGAGGCACAGGTGGTGCGCCTCGCCGACCGAATCGCCTACGTGAACCATGATATCGACGACGCCATCCGGGCACGGGTCATCTGCCCGAACGATTTGCCGTCGGAATGCGTCGAAGTGCTTGGTGAAACTTCATCCGAGCGCATTGCGTCAATGGTACTGGACGTGATTGCAAACAGCCTAGATTGTGCTCAGGTGCGCATGAGCGAACCGATACAGCGGGCAACGGATATGCTGAAGGAGTTCCTGTTTGAAAGGGTCTATCTGGAGGAAGCCATTGGCTTGAAGGAACTGCAGAAAGCAAAAGGCATTTTGAAGACCCTGTTCCGGCTTTACATGGAACAGCCCGAGCTGTTACCGCAGAGCGGGCGCAGACTGACCGATAATACCAGTGTGGAAGCGCTGGCACAAGCGGTTTGTGACTACCTGGCAGGGATGACCGACCGCTTCGCCATGGGCGTATACAGCAAATACTTTGTGCCGCGCATGTGGCATATCACCTCCTGACGAGGAGATACGACAATGGAAGATTCTCAGAACATGCGAACCGGTATCTTCTGCTCCTGTGGGCAGCGCATCTACGAAAAGGATGTGGTGCAGCGGGGCTATTACCTGCGCAGGGTTGGTTCCAACTTCGTCTACCTCCGCTACCGATGCCCCCGATGCAAGCGACTGGGTGAACAGTTCATCCGGCAGGAGAAATGGGATGAACGCCTGCTGCGCGGCGAGGCAAACGAATTGACACCCTCTGAGAAAGAACGCGTGGAGAAACTCGGACCGATTACCGTCGACGAGATGATCGACTTCCACGAGTACCTCGAGCAAGACCCGTCATTGAGGCTGATGCCGGATAAGTAACCTTCGGGTTGCGCGATGATGCTGGATAAGTTTGGCGCAGGCTAAAGCCTGCGGCTACAACGTTATGCTAATATTGGCAAGAAGGTTCTGCTCAACTGTCATTCTGAGCGAAGTGAAGAATCTCAGAACCCTCCCTCAGCCAAAACTTATATGCAGGAATCCCCCTCACCGGACACGAAACTGAACATCACAGACAGACCACAGGAGGAACAGCATGGCGTTTAAACAGTCTTTCTCGTGGTGGTGTTTTGTCGGTCGCCCGGACATCGGCGGTGACGCTGCCAAATTGCTGAAAGGCGCGAAAGCCATCGGCTACGATGGGGTAGACCTTGTTCCTACCGACCTTCTGGACAAGGTGAAGGAGCATGGTCTGGAGATTGCCAGCTACGTGGGGCATGCCTCGCTCACCGATGGGCTGAACCGACGCGAAAACCATCAGCGTATCGCCGACGAACTGCACCGCAACATCGAACTGGCAAAGAAGTACGGCATCCCCAATCTGGTGTGCTTCTCCGGCAATCGCGGCGGGCTGGACGACGAGCGTGGCGCGGAGATCACCGCCGAAGGCTTGAAACTGGTGGCAAAAGCGGCGGAAGAGGCAGGGGTTCTGTTGGTAGTGGAACTGCTCAACTCCAAAGTAGACCACAAAGACTATCAGTGCGACCGCACCGCATGGGGTGTCAGGGTGTGCCAGATGGTGGGGTCGCCCGCCGTCAAACTGCTATACGATATCTACCACATGCAGATTATGGAGGGCGACATCATCCGCACCATCCGCGAGAACATCCAGTGGATTGGGCACTTCCACACCGCAGGCAACCCCGGTCGCAACGATATGGACGAGACACAGGAGCTGTACTATCCCGCCATTGCCCGCGCGATTAAGGACACGGGATACGACCGCTGGGTGGGACACGAGTTCATCCCGAAGGGCAACGATACCTTCGCCGCCCTGCGCCGGGCTTACGAACAGTTCAAGGTGTAGATGGGGCGGGACGCCCTGCGCGTCCCGCTGACCTATCCCTTGACTGCTCCTGCTGTCAATCCCGCGATAAACTCCTTCTGCAGCAGCATGAACAGGATAATCACCGGTAGCACGCTCAGAAAAGTGCCTGCCATCAGCGTGCCGTACTGCTGCTGATAGAGACCCACCAGCTGGTTCAGCGCGATGGGCAGGGTGAAACGCTCCGTCTTGTGCAGGATAATCTGGGGCCAGAGGAAGCTGTTCCACGTGCCCATAAAGGAAATCAGGCAGAACGCACCGACCATCGGGCGGGATACGGGCATCACAATGTCCCAGTAGATGCGAAACTCCGAACAGCCGTCGATACGCGCGGCGTGCAGCAGCTCGTCGGGAACCTGCAGGATAGACTGACGGAACAGGAAGATGCCGAACACGCTGACCGCACCCGGCACAATAAGCCCTGCGTAGCTATCCACCAGCCCCAGCCGGTAAATCAGCTCATACAGCGGCGCCATCAGCACCTGACTGGGCAACATCATGGTGGAAAGCATCAGGATCATGATAGGCTTTTTGCCTTTGAAGTCATATTTCGCCAGCGCAAACCCCGCCAGTGAGGAGAAGAAGAGCTGAACGATAACCATCGTGCTGGCGACGAAGATGCTGTTGAGCATGTAGCGATGGAAGGGCACGGTGCTGAACAGGTCACGGAAGTTGAACGTGCTGATTCGCGGCGCGAAGAAGGTGTAGCTGAACAGGTCATCGGGCGATTTCAACGTCGCCGCCAGCAGCCATACCATGGGCGTCAGGGTCAATGCGGCAAACGCCAGCAGAAACAGGTTGACCAGTAGTCGAACGATTCGGTAAAAGGTCTTCATCACTCGCTCCCCTTCCACGCGCCCGTCACGCGCATCTGGAACAGGCTGATGATCAGCACGCCCAGCGCCAGCGTCCAGCCAACGGTTGACGCATAACCCAGATCACCCGTGACGAAGCCCGTCTGATACAAATACATCACGATAGTCAGCCCCGCCTGGTCGGGACCGGCAGAGTTGTTCAGCATAATCCATGGCAGTTCGAAGAGCTGGAACGAACCGATGGTACTCATCACGAGCACGAACACCGCCACCGGCTTGATTCCAGGCAGGGTCACCGCCCAGAACTGGTGCCAGGCGTTCGCGCCGTCCACCGTCGCCGCCTCATAAAGGTCTTTGTCCACTGCCTGTAACGCCGCGAGGAAGTAAATCATGTTGAACCCCACGTACATCCATAGCGAGGTCAGCACCAGAGCGGGCATTACCAGATTGGGGTTCGCCAGCCACTTGGTATCCAGCGGCACGCCCGCGATGAAATGCAGGAAACGGTTGACCAAACCATACTGTGGGATGAACAGCACGCTAAACAACACGCCCACGAACACCTGCCCGAGCAGGTTGGGCGAGAAGAAGGCAAGGCGCAATATCTCTCGCCCGCGCACCCAGCGGCTGTTCAATAACAAAGCCAAGCCCAAACTTAAGGGTAACTGCAAGAACACCGACCAGAAGGCAAAGACGGCGGTGTTCCATACCGCCTTGTGGAAGTCGCGGTCGGAGAACAGGAAGATGAAGTTCTGCAACCCCACAAACACGGCGCTCTTGGGTCCATTGGTAACGTAGAAGGCGAGTATCAAACTTTTGATGATAGGGTATGCGCCAAAGGTGAAGAACAGTATCAGGAACGGAGAAACGAACAGATAGGGTGCCATCTTGTACTGCAGCACGAACCAGCGCGAGGTGCGCACGGCTCTGGCGGGCGCCACAGCGATGTCGGTAGGTCGTGTTGCCATTAGTAAGGGTTCCTCCGCATCAGTCTTCGTACTTCATCTGCGCTCTGTTTTAGGCGTTTACGCACGAACTGTTCGAAGCCTTTGTCACCGTTCTGCTTGTAGTACTGCACACACGCCACCAACGCCTCACTGAGCTTGCCCTTCGCAGTGCCAACGAAGGGGCTGGTGTACTGGAAGGGCACGTCCGGCGCGAGCTTCGCGTACAATCTGCCCAGCGGCTGGTTGCTCCAGTAAGGGCGGGGTTCGTCGTACGCGGGGTGATCCCATGCCTCTTTCAGCGCAGGCAAAATGTTGGTATCGCGAAACCGCTGAGCGAGGTCGTCTTTATTCAGGTACAGATGCAATGCCAGCTCCCATGCCAGGTCCGGGTATTTACAACGTTTGGTAATGCCTATCATCGTGCCTCCCCAGGTGCTGGTACGTCTGCCACCTGGATACACGGCAGGCAAGGGCATCAGCGCCATCTTGCCACGCATCTTGGGAACGTCTACCTCGATGGTCTTGGAACGCCAGTCGGGGGCAATCATGCACAGGAAGTAGCCATCCTCCACCGCACGGGTGAAGATTTGCCCGCCTCCCAAATCGCTGGCGATGCGGTTGGGACCTGCCACGAGAGGCACATAGAAGAGCATGGTTTGCACCGCGATTTCGTTGTCCATCGTGCAGTTACCCTGCGGGTCGAACAGCCCCCCGCCGCGCTGGTAAAGCAGAGGCTCGAAGCGGCTGGACTCGCTATCGGGCAGCTCCAGCATATAGCGCTTGCCCGGGATGGTCACTTTGCGCCCGACCTCGATAAAATCGTCCCACGTCCGGATTTTGCTCACATTGATTCCCAGCTGGTCGAAGATGTCGCGGCGGTAGGCAATCATGACAGGGTGCACATCATGCGGTAGCCCAAAGATACGCCCGCGGCTGGTGTAAGGGGCAAAGCGTGCCTGCACCATCCGGTCGTACAGTCCCGATTTTTTGATGCGGTCGGTCAGGTCGAGGAAACCCACGTCCTTGAGCGGTCCCCGGAAGAAGCTGCCTGCCGCGCTGATTTCCACCTCCACCAGGTCGGGCACGTCCAGGTCGGAGAGGAAGGCAGCCTGCAGACGCGAGGTCACCGCCTGCCACGATACCAGCTGCAGGTCCACCTTCACGCCCGGGTGCCTGGCTTCGAAGGAAGGGATTGCCTGCTTATAGGCGTCGTAGTGTGTTTTGGCAAACGTCCACATCACCAGCGTGGCTTTCTTCGGCGGGATCGGATTCAAAGCCAGCCACGCCCCTGAAAGAATGGACAGAATGAGCATACTCAGTGCCGCGGGTCCATACGGAAAGCGCATCGTCTTCTACGCTCCAGAAGGGTATTGCGCCTTTAACATTCTGCTTGCCGTAGCCGAAATCCTCCACTTAAACGATTTAGATGTGCAGGTTTGCAGATGCGGCAGAGCGTATGCATCCCAATGGACGGTTGCATCCCATCGCGACCGAAAAGGGGACGGCTCGGACAGGGCCTCGCCCTCCACGAAGGTCACATTGACTATCCCACGTGCTCCTTCAGCCAGCGATAGCACTTCGCGTAGCCGACACCACCAGCGGCTTCGGGACCCTCATACTCCGCACAGTAGACGCCGTTGTAGCCGGCGCGTTTCAAACAGTCCAGCGCGTGCAGAAGGTCTATCTCGCCGTCGCCCAGCGCGGCGCCGCGGTACTCCGCGAGACTGCCGAAGCCGTCTTTAAAGTGCGTGTGCTTTGCGTATGGAGCCATCAGCTCGTAGATGCGTTTGCACACCTGCAGGTCGTGCCCGTACCAGCGGTAGTTCATGGTGTCCAGATTGGTGCCGACCAGCGGATGGTTTAGCCGTTGCAGTAGCATATACAAAATGGTGTAGTCGTTGGTGATGTAACCGTGATTATCGATTGCCAGTGCGACGCCCATCTTGTCCACGAAGTCAAGGCATCGCCGGAAGCACTCTGTGAGCGCATCTAGCCACTTCTGACGCGGGACGCTCTCTTTGGGCGCGCCGCCCTCACTGCGCACCACCGCCTCCTCGTGCAGAATGCGGGTCAGTCCACAGATTCGCTTCATCCGCTCCACTTGATAGCGGATGGCTTCCTCATCGGTCTGCAAGAAATCGTTGCCTGCCGCCAACGCGGAAACCTTCAGCCCGTACGATTCCACCAGCTTGCGCACGCGCTCGGCGTTGGCTTCGGGGTTATCGGTATCCGGCGTCCACACGTCGCCGATTTGCAATTCCACGTACTGATAGCCCGTCTCCGCCGCGAACCGCAGGAACTCTTCGAACGAAAAGCCGGGCCAGTTATAGTGGATTACGCCGATCTTCGCCACTTTTTTCTCCTCCTTCTTGTAGTAGGCTCACTGTTTCGCTTCGATACCCTGCGCCTCCTGTTTGCGCTGTTCGAACATCTTCTTGTAATCTTCCAGCGAGATGTAGCGCGAGGGGTCTTGGAACTTCGTTCTGTCCAGTACCACGATGTCCAGCCCCGAGTTCACAAAGCCTTTCTCATCCGCTTGCGGAATGCCCTTGCCCTGTGCGAGGTTATACAGCATCTCCACACTCTTGGCTCCCCAGTCGAACACCTTCTGCCCGATGCATACCTGCACGTAGCCCTTCTCAATCCATGTCCACGGGTTACCTTCCAGCGGGTCTACCGCAACCACTTTCGTCACGCCCGGCTTAATGCCGCTCAGCCCGGTTTTGGTGAACAGGGGCCATCCGCCCACCATCGCCCAGCCGGCGAGGTCGGGGTGTTGCTGCATCACGCTGTTAATGAGCGATTCGGCGCGTGTGGCGTCGTCGTTGCAGTAGACGGTGGTCACGACGCGAATACCGGGGTAGGCTTTGAGAGCATCCTGCACGCCCTGAATGCGCGTGGTCAGGTTCTGTGCGCCCTGCACGCCCGACAAGATAGCCACCTTTCCTTTGCCGCCGATCAGTTTTGCCAGTTCCTCGCCGATGGTCTTGCCCGCTTCGTAGTCATCCATCCCGAAAAACGCCTGGCGTTTGCTCTTCGGCGAGTCACTATCCCATGTCACCACCGGAATGCCCTGCTCTACCGCCTTATCGATCACACGGCGCATAATTTCGGCGTTCACGCAGGAAACGGCGATGCCGTCCACCTTCTGGCGTACGTAGGTCTCAAAGATTTGTGCCTGCTTGGCTTCGTCGTTCGTCTCCGGCGCGTTCCAGTACACCTCCACGTTGCCCAGTTTGGCGGCGGCGCCCAGCGCACCCATTTTCGCGTAGTTGAACACGGGGTTGTCCAGTTGCTTGGGGATGACCGCAAACCGGAAGGTTCGCTGTGGCGTGCCGCTTTGCGACGGCGATGGTGGAGTTGCGCTTTTCCGAGCGCATCCCGCCAGAGCGATAATCAGGATAAGTCCAAACCAGCATAATCGCGAATGCATGGGTAATACCTCCCTTCGCGCATGAAGTCACACCTTACATTTTGCCCTTCAGGCAGAGGCTTCCTGCGCCGACGTGTGCGCCCTTTATATGCTCTTAAAGAGGAATTTCTTTCCAACATGCAAAAATAAGCAGGAAACAGGGGCATCTGCTTGCAATATAGAAGCAGAGTACGTTACAATAACACCACAACCCCAGTAATATTGCGGTCGTGGTGTGAGAAAGGGAGTAGTTGTATTTCAGGTAACACCTGCCTGAGGGGGGATTAGGTTGTCCCACCAGCCGACAGGGGAACAGGCAACAAGCAAGGGCACGATCGGACAGGTGTCTGCGGAACAGGTCGAGAAAGTAATTCGCCAATTGCGCGATGTCCTCTCGGCACGTGTGGTTGTGGACAAGAACGGAGCGATACAGGAGATTCATGTGCTGGTCTCCTCAGGTCGTTCGCCCAAGCAGGTGGTACGGGATATCGAATCGGCTCTATTGGCATCCCACGGGATTGTCGTGGACCACCGCAAGATTAGCGTCGCCCAGATGGAGGGCGCCTTGTTGCGCTCCATGCGAAACCGTCTCCGCGTTGCCGACGTAGAACTCACCATCAATGGCACAAAGGCAGAAGCCACCGTGCATCTACAGCGCGGTGCCGAGACTTTTACCGGACAAGCTGCCGGACAGGGAAGCCAGTCCAACCAGCTGCGTTTAATCGCCAACGCTACGGTGCGTGCTGTGGAACAAGCCTGCAATATGCCGGACCAGATTGCAGTGGAGGACATCAATCCCAATGTGACGGTAGCGGGCAGACAGATTGTGGTTGCCGTCGTCAACATGCTTTCACAGTACGGCGAGGACGTTCTCACCGGCTCGGCATTGATACGTAACGATTTGAACCGCGCTGTGGTCAATGCGGTGCTTGACGCATTGAATCGCCGGACGGCGGCACTTCGAGACGAGTAGCCTCCAGACAACTGCATAGAGCCTGTTGCAGCCAGCAGCGTCGTGCGGGCTGAGGTGGCACAGAAGCGGAGTGAGTGTCTGTTCGCTTAGCGGCGCGAACGGAACACTAATGGAGGTCGCTCTCAGTGAAGTACTGGCTTACCATGTTGTTGTTCCTGGTGGTATGGGCTACTACCTACGGCGCGAAATTAGAGATCTATCCGCCACCCAAACCGCCACCACCACCTTCGGCTAGCTACTAGAGTGTGCCCCCGCCCGCCGACGCTGCTGACCCCAACAGGCTCGTGGGAACTAAAGGAGAACGGTCATGTGGGAGATCCCCCCAAGGTGGAGCAGTTTTCTGGTACGCTATTATCATCGCGGTATCATCCTGATAGCGGCAGGACTGGCTCTGGTGCTCATGTCGAGTACGCCGCCGGCACAGTGGTTGCCAGTAGGCGCATTGATGATCTTGCTGTTCGCTGTGGCAACTGAAATGTTGCCGGTTTCCCTGTTGCATGGCGGCACTCAGGTGACGCTGGGATTTCCCATCGTCTGTACCGTTATCGCTATGTACGGCACAGTACCCGCTATGGCAGTAGACAGCCTACCCACACTGCTGGCTGGAGTATTACTGAACCGCTCCTATCCCCTGCGTCACCGCCTGCGCTGGGGGCTATTTAATGCCGCTCAGTCCGCCATTAGCGCAGGAGCTGCTGGAATGGTCTACCACTGGTGCAACGCTGGCGCAACGGGCTTCCTGACCATACACACCTTGCTGGCGTTGACACTGGCAGCGGTAATCTATTTGATGGTCAACGCTTTGCTGGTATCGGTAGCCGGTGCGTTGTATAATCGGGAATCGTTGCCGAATATCTGGCAGCACATGTTGCGCATCGTCTTACCCACCTACATTCTGGTGATGCCTCTGTCCATTTTGCTGATACTGCTGCTGCGTACCTATCATGTTGCCGGTTTCGTTCTGGTTGCGGTACCCTTCCTGGCGGCGCGAGAATGCTTCCGGCAGCGCATCCAGCAGATACGAAATTACCGCGAGACCATCCGAGCGCTGGGCTTACTGGTTCAACACGCTCATCCCTATACTTCGGGGCATCTGCAGCGTGTCAGCCAGATGGCGATTAGCGTAGCCACCCGACTGGGCGTGCCGGCGCGTCATATTGAGCTTCTACCTGAGGCGGCAGCTCTGCACGACCTGGGTAAGGTGGGAGTGGACGAGGCGGTGCTGAATAAACTCTCCCCACTCACCGAGTCGGATTGGCAGATGATTCGCAGCCATCCGCTGAAAGGGGCGGAGGTCGTTAGTGGGATCAAGCACGTCGAACCGGTCGCTCTATGGATTACGTTGCACCATGAGCGCCCTGATGGAAAGGGGTATCCGTTTGGGCTGAAGCTGGGTGAAATCCCCATCGAGGCGCATATTATCGCGGTGGTAGATGCTTTTGACGCGATGGTGGGCGATGATGAGAAGGGCGAGCAACGTCCCTACCGGAAGCCTAAGACGGTGCCGGAAGCCATTGCGGAACTACAGAAGGGCGCGGGCACGCAGTTTCATCCCGAGGTGGTCAAAGCCTTTATCGAGGCACTGGCTGCAGGCGAATTCGGCGTTGAGCACGCAAAACACGCCGCATCGATAATGGCGAGGCAAGCGGTAGCATGAACTTTACCACTTTCGTATATATCGTCGTCATGGGTAGCGTCGCCTTTTTGTGCTACTACGCCCTGCTGTGGTTGCCCGGGCAAATCCGCCGCGACTACCGGCAGGGTCTGCAGGCGCTGGCGCGAGCGGTGGAGATTCGGGAGCTCGGTACCACCGGCAGTGCACCCTTGCGAGCGTATTACGCAACACAAATTGCGTGGCGGCTTGGACTTCCGGCTCGAACGGTTCGTGATATCGAGTTTGCCGCGCTATTGCAGGAAATCGGCAAGGTAAGCATCCCATACGGCATCCTGAACAAAGGGGAACCTCTCACCGGCGATGAGGAAGAGGTGTTAAAACTGCACAGCGTGTTGAGCCAGAGGATGGTGGAGCAAGTTCCCTCGCTGGCGCGATTGGGCGTGCTCATAAGGCATCACCACGAAAACTGGGACGGCAGCGGCTATCCCGATGGGTTGCAAGGAGAGGAAATCCCCCTGGCGTCGCGAATCTTGCATGTCGTTGGTGATTACGCGGACGCGCTGCGCGGGAGAGACCTGGATAATGCTTCCTTGCGCCTGCAGGTAGCGGAACAGATGGAGGCTGAGCAGGGAACCCGGTACGACCCGCGGGTTTTGAAAGCATTTCAGGCTATCGTCCGCGCCGAAACGTCCAGACAGGCGAGCTTTTCCGCTCATGAACGGTATGCCTGAGCGCCCCTTCAAATTGGCGCTGGTTGGGATTCTGGTGGTGGCTTTTCTGTTTCGCGCGGCAGGTATTCGATGGGGAATACCTGACTCTTCGCATTACTTCTCCTTTCATCCTGACGAATGGGTGATACTGGGTTATACGCTGGGGCTGGACCTCCCACACGGGCAGATGGACCCGCATTTCTATCATTACGGGACAGTATACCTGTACCTGTTGCATCTGGCTATCCTTGCCGGCTCCACCTACGGATGGATAGCCATGCCCAACAACATCGCGCAGTATGAGGCGTTTGCGGGGCTGTACCTTACTGGGCGGTGGCTATCGGTTCTTGCCGGGGTAGTAACCTGCTGGCTGGTGTGGGAGATGGGCAGGCGAGTGTGCGGGTACCGGTGTGCGATGGTCGCTGCGTCCCTGCTGGCGATAGTGCCTCTGCATACTTTGCACTGCCACTTCCTCACGACAGACGCCACTGCCACCCTGTTCACCACTGGCGCGTTACTTGCCGCGCTGGATCTGCATGAGACCGGTAGAAGGCGCGCGTTGATTACGGCAGGAGTGCTGGTTGGGCTCGCCTCTGCCACCCGCTACAATGCTGCTCTGGTGCTTGTCGCTCCCCTGCTGGCTTTATGGTTGCGCGGTGAGGAGCATGGCGAAGCGAGGTTGGGGAAAGCGCTGCTTCTGGTGGTGATAAGCGGCGTGGCTTTCCTGTTCTTCTGCCCGGGCGCCTGGATGAACCCGCAGGAGTTCTGGCGTGACTTTGGATACGAAGCAAAGCATGTGCGCGAAGGACATGGACTGGTGTTTATAAACACCGGGCTGGGCTGGGTTTACCACTACTGGACGAACCTGCGCTTTGGCTTAGGGCTGCCATTGTTGGTGCTGGCAACGCTTAGTGTGTTGATTGCTCCTCTGTCGCGCCGCCCGCCGGTGCTCATCCTGTGGGTTTTCGTGTTGGTTTACTACCTGTTTCTCGGCTCGTTTGCCGTGCGGTTTGCGCGGTATCTGTTGCCCATTCTGCCCCCGCTGATGGTGTTAA
The DNA here is from genome assembly GCA_049969495.1 of Armatimonadota bacterium. Lineage (GTDB taxonomy): Bacteria > Armatimonadota > HRBIN16 > HRBIN16 > HRBIN16 > HRBIN16. Next base: position 16,889 of record JBMFOT010000014.1, on the reverse strand, counting down.
CGGCGTGGCTGGTCGCGGAAGCCTGGCGAAACACACGGCAAGTGGGTAGGACGGTGATCGCAGCGGTAGCAGGGGCAACTGCCACCTACACCCTGCTCTGGGGGATAGCGGTGGTCAGCGCGCTGCTACAACCCGACCCGCGCCTGCGCGCGCTGGAGTGGATACGCAAGCACGTGCCCCAAGGCACACGCATCGGCTTTGCCACCATTCCCTGGTTTTATACACCTCCCCTCAGCCCGTATTGGGGCGAACTGCAGCCGTCGCGCAGGGCGGAGCGTGCTCTTGAAGTCAAGAAGTATCACCTGCTGGTGCCTCGCGAAGAGTGGGATACGGGTGTGCTCCAACAGGTGCAGGTGGTGGTGCTTAGCCAGTTCGAGGTGGACGACGCGGTGCGGGTACGCCATGCGCCGGCGATGGCGTTTCTGGAGCAGTTGCATCGCTCGTTCCAGCGTGTGGCGCAGTTTGATACAGTGTTTCGCGTAGATGGTATGAGATTCGGCAAGCGCGGTGTGCCGCACGATATGCTGTATCCGTTTCCGCGCATTGAGGTGTGGAAGAGGCAGAAGTGAGCAATCATTGTAGCCACAGGCTTTAGCCTGCGCCAAAGGCACGCCACCTGAAGGTTGCAGGTACAGAGGGAGGTGTTTCTTTGTCTCAGCCACGTTCCGACTGGTTGTTCCTCACACTGCGCGGGTTAGTGTTGCTGGTGCTGGGCTGGGCGTTTGGTGCGCTATACGGGCTCACCAGCCTGGGCGTACTGGCGGTTTTTCTGCCTGTGAGCACCGCGTTGCTCGGCTTTTCGGTGGCGAGGGCGACGGCAGCGGGCTGGCTGGTAACCCTGTGCGCCTGCGTGGGTGCATTGGCGGTCTTTGCTCAACATTTTGCTTTCCACTCGCTGGTGCTACTGCTGTGGGGAGCGTACATCTTTGCGGGTCTGGTGAGCAATGCGATATTCCCCCGTCGCTGGAGGATAACATTGCAGATGTACCTTCTTCTGCTGCTGATGGTGGTAGGAGCGGGCATGGTGTGGCAGGCTTACCCCACGCTCTCCGACGGCGTGTTCCGCGCGGCAGGTGCGCGCCTGGTGCCGCCACCACTAGAGGCATGGCGGACGGTGGTACCCGCCGGATTGTTGGCAGGCGTACTAGGTGGGATGACAGGGCTTGGTGGGGGATACGTCTTGGTGCCTATGCTGGTGTTCGCGGGGATGGCGCCGCACAGTGCGCTCTGGCTCTCGCTCTGGTTGATGTTGCCGTTGGCGTTGCTCAGCACGTTTGTCGGAGTCAGACGGGCAACGCCCTCGTGGTCGCAGGAGGGCTGGTTGGCAGCAGGCGCGTTTCTAGGAGGAGTTGCGGGGGCAACCTGGGCGGTCGGTTTCAGCGCGGGGATGCTGGTGCTCTGCTTTGGAGCGGCGTTGACCGCGGTGGCATTCGTTACATGGAGGAGCTTAGCTGCGCTTGAGGAAGCCACTTCGCCAAAGGGCGATTAAGCGCATGGAGCAACGCATTGACCGCTGCACGCTGTATATTTTCGCGAACAGGGGCGAACCCGGACAACAGCTGATTGCCCGAAGCGGTTTGCAGTTCCACCACCACCATCACGCCGTCCATCTTCTCGTTCTTTTCGTGCAGGTCCACCGTGACTTTGGAGACATGGTGCACTTGCACGCTACCCCTGCCGGCTACCAGTGCGGTCAGCGCATCGCGCGCCGCCTGCACCATCAGTTCCTCAGGAGGCTGTTTGGCGTCGCCGCGCACCTGCTTCAGGACACGCAGTCCGCCGATTGCCAGTTCCACGCCGGCTTCCGCCTCCTTGCCCTGTGTGATGAAGCTGATGCCTGTTACTTGCACACGCGGTTCGGCATGTTGCTCTATTTCCACTCCGGGCAGAGGCAGTTGCAGCATTGCCAGAGTGCCCTTGCGCTGTTTCATCTGCAGGCACATTCGGCTGGCGCGCACGATGAGGTCGTCTACTGTCGCGGCGTAGTGTACCATCTCGCGCTCGCGGGTGCGCCGTCCCCCGAAAACACCGTATGAAACCGAAATCACCTCGCGCACATTGGGAACCTGCATCTCCTCCACCCGCCGGGCGATACGGGCAGCGAGCTGTTGTGCCTCACCACTCATATACAGGGTAGCAACGGCGAACTCGTCACCACCATAGCGGCAGAGGATGGTCAAATCGGGGTCCAGCTCGCGCTCTATGGTACGCGCGACCATCTCCAGCACGCGGTCGCCGGTCACATGGTCATATTGCTTATTAAACTGCCCGAAGCGGTCGATATCAAAGAAGAGGATAGAGATTTCGTGTCCGGTGCGCAGTTTCTCGATACTCCATTCGCGCAGGGCGTCCTGCCAGGGCAGTTTGGTCAACGGGTCGTACGAGCGGGACACCTCCGGAATGAGGTCGGTCGCCCGTACCATGCCTGTCAGTGTATCGTTGATGACGAAGGCAACGTCTGTGCCTTTTTCCGCCATCTTCGCGGCCGCTTCCCGGATAGGCATCTCCGCGTCCAGCAGTAAAGCGTCGGCGGTCATCACCTGCGAGACAGGCACCTCCTCAGCGACAGCAAGCAACTGCCTTGCGGTGACCATGCCTACCACCTGGTCGCCATCTCGCACAGGCAGCACATCTACATGAAGGCTTTGCATTAACGCCACAGCCACCTTTACCGGGTGCTGTGGGTTCACCCATATCGGTGGTGAATGGATCAGGTCTCTCAGTTTTTTCATTATCGCGCGTGCTTTTTGGGGGACGTTCTGCCCCCATTATAAAACCCGTCGCAGCAAGAGAAAACGTCAAAACTACCTGTTTTTGATTTTTCGTCCAGTTGTGTAAAGGATTTGTCACTCACTTCCCAACAGCGCGGCAACGAATTGCTCTGCATCAAAATCTTCGATATCTTCCGGCTTCTCCCCTACCCCTACCAGCTTGATGGGCACTTTGAGTTCATCATGGATGGTAATCACCGCTCCGCCACGCGCCGTGCCGTCCAGCTTCGCCAGCACAATGCCGGTGACGCTCACTGCCTGCACGAACTCCTGCGCCTGGCGGATGGCGTTTTGCCCGGTGGTGGCATCCAGCACCAGCAGCACCTCGTCCGGCGGGCGCCCCAGCGCGCGTTCGGTAACACGGTACACCTTCTTGAGCTCCTCCATGAGGTTCGAGCGTGTATGCAATCTGCCTGCAGTGTCCGCCAACACGTAATCCACCCCTCGGTTACGTGCGGCGGCGATGGCGTCGAAGATAACCGCCGAAGGGTCTGCACCCTCGCGATGCTTGATGAGGGTCGCCCCTACGCGCTGCGCCCACACCTCCAGCTGGTCGATGGCGGCGGCACGGAAGGTATCCCCTGCGGCGAGGATCACGCTTTTGCCCTGCTGGCGCAGTCGGTAAGCCAGCTTGGCGATGGAGGTGGTCTTTCCCACGCCGTTCACGCCCACGAACAGGTATACCGTCGGCGGCTCGGGAGAGACCTTCAGCCTCGCATCTCCACCCGATTGCAACGACGCGAGCAGGCTTTCCTTCAGCACCGCCTTCACCTCAGAGGGTTCTTTCAACCTCTGCTCGCGCACCGCACGACGCAGGTCGTCCAGTACCTGCATGGTGGTATGTACGTTGATGTCGGCGGTCAGCAGTACCTCTTCCAGCTCCTCGAACAGCTCCTCGTCCACGCGCCCACGCCCTGTGAGCAGCGCGTCCACCTTCTGCAGAAACCCCTTGAATATTCCCAAAGGCATAGACTGCGTATCCCCCTATGAGAGCTTCTCCAATTTGGCAATGGATGCCAGCAGCTGCTTGATGCCCGCGTTCGGGAACACCACCGTCAGCAGGTGGTCATCGGATTGCGCTTCACATTTCATAATAACCCCCTCGCCGAACTGGTGATGGCGCACTCTCTGCCCCACACGGTAAGTATCCTGCGCTTTGGGCGTGACCTGTTGCGCCGGCTGAGCCGTCGGCAGTGGATGCGCCAGCTCGGCGGGGCTCCAGGTGAGCTTCAGCCCTTGCGGGATGTCGTGCAGAAACCGCGACTCGAACATGCCGCTGGTCGTACCGAACACGCTACGCAGGCGGGCGTGGGTGATATGCACGCGCTCCTTCGCGCGGGTGATAGCAACATAGCACAACCGGCGTTCCTCTTCCACGTTGGGGTCATCGTTGATAGCGCGGCTGTGCGGGAACAACCTCTCTTCCATACCCACCAGAAACACGACGGGGAACTCCAGCCCTTTTGCGGCGTGCACCGTCATCAGCGTCACGCGGTCACTGCTCTCCTGCAGCGAGTCCACGTCCGCGACCAGAGCCACGCTTTCCAGAAATCCCGCCAGACCGCGTTCGGCTTCGGGACCGGCATCGAACTGCTGGGTAGCGGTGAGCAGTTCGCGGACGTTCTCCACCCGTGATTGTACCTCAGGGTCGCGCGTATCGCCCAGCCGTTGCAGGTAGTCGGTGCGCTTCAGCACCTCGTTGAGCAGGTCGGTCACCGAGCTCTTCTCGCGCAAGGCGCGTAATTGCGTTATCAACTCGCGGAACGCGGCGACCGCGCTGTAAGCGCGCGTGGTCAAGCGGTTGGAGAGGTCGGGATGCTCCATCGCCTCCCACAGGCTGATGCCCTGTTCCGCCGCCAGCTGGCGGATGACCTCTATGGTCTGCAACCCGATACCGCGCGTGGGCACGTTGATGATGCGAAGCAGGCTCACATCGTCGCTCGGTGACTGGATGACGCGCAGATACGCCAGCACATCCTTGACCTCTTTGCGCTGGTAGAAGCGGACACCGCCCACAATCTGGTACGGGATGCGGTAGTTCAGGAAGACCTCTTCAAAGGTACGCGACTGCGCGTTGGTGCGGTAGAGCACTACGAAATCGCCGTACTTGCGCCCCAGCTGTTGAACGCTGAGCGCAATGTGTTGTGCTACCACCATTGCCTCCTCGCGCTCGTGTTGCACTTCGGTGACGGTGATGGGTAACCCGTCGCGTTTCTCAGACCACAACCTCTTGGGCGCACGGCGGACGTTCTTCTGCACCACATGGAACGCTGCATCCAGAATGGGCTGGGTGGAGCGGTAGTTCTGCTCCAGCTTCACCACATGCGCGTCGGGGAAGTCGCGCTCAAAGGAAAGGATGATGCTCACATCCGCTCCGCGCCACGAGTAGATGGACTGGTCGTCATCGCCCACCACACACAGGTTGCGGTGCATCGCGCTGAGGTGCTTCACGATACGATACTGCGCTTGGTTCACGTCCTGAAACTCGTCTACCAGCACATACAGGAAACGCTTCTGGTAGCGTTCCAGTACGTCGGGATGTTGCTCGAACAGCTGCACCGTTTTCATCAGCAGGTCATCGAAGTCCAGCGCGTGGCACGCCTCCAGTCGCTCCTGGTAGTGCGGATACACCCTGCCTACTATTTGCGTGAAGTAGTCCACCGGAGTGTAGAGGTGAGGCGGTATCAGTTTTTCCTTCGCGCGGCTGATGAAGTTCAGTATGGAGCGCGGGGCGAAGCGTTTTTCGTCGATGTCCAGCAGTTTCAGCACCTCTTTGACCACGCTGAGCTGGTCGTCCTCATCGAACACCACGAATTCGGGGTCTATGCCGAGCGGGCGTCCGCTTTCGCGCAGGATGCGGGCGCAAATGGCGTGAAACGTGCCCACCCACATCTGCTTGACCTGCGTCGACCCGACCAATTGCTCGATGCGCTCGCGCATCTCGTTGGCCGCTTTGTTGGTGAAGGTGACCGCGAGGATGCGCCGTGGCGATACCCCCCGTACGGAGATGAGGTGGGCGATACGCATGGTGAGCACGCGCGTTTTGCCACTGCCTGCCCCGGCAAAAATGAGAAGCGGTCCCTCACCATACGACACCGCTTCTCGCTGAGCCTCGTTCAACTTTTGCCATTCATCCATTGCACCAACCATTTTACGGGAAATGGTGCAGGGAATCAATAGCCTCAGTCGAATACGTCATTTCCTTGCCAGGAGCTACGCGCGACTTATCAGCGGAGGTTCCCCCTGTGCGGCTGAACCCCTTTTGGGGATGTAAGGAGCGCGACTCTCAAATTCAGGCAGCTGGGGGGCGAGGCTCTGTCCGAGCCGACTTCGCCAGATGCGGAAGTGTTTATGGCTGAACAGGAAGGCGAACGGGTGTAGCATAGGCCATCAATCACATCATACCGCGTTCCGGCAGGCGAGCGCAATCTGAGCAGGGGTTGACAGACGGATACAGGGTATGCCAAAATGCCTGCGTGATGCAAGAGCCGAAACGTCTACCCGATGCCGAAAAAGCCTACGTGCCCAAAGGCAAAATAGAAGCTTACCTGCTGTCGCCTACACATGCGGTTGGCAGGACAAAAGCAGCTTTCTTCGCAGCAGTTGGGTTCAGCGCGTCTAATCCAAACGAGTTGAAGCGTGCCTTGCTGTCTATCGCTCAGCAAGGGGAAGTAACATACTGGGTGGCAACTGAATATGGTACAAAGTATGTAGTGGACGGCTGGTTACAGACGCCCACAGGCAGGCAGGTGGCAGTGCGTACCGTGTGGATTGTGGAGTGGGGGCAATCTGCGCCGCGCCTGGTAACCGCATACCCACTGGAGGAGCAAAAGGGATGATGAAAGAGCACGACCTGGTGGTATTAACTCGCGACGTGCCCGACTGCGGCTTACAGCAGGGAGATGTAGGGGTGATCGTGCATTGCTACGCAGGTGGCAGCGCGTATGAAGTGGAGTTCGTGGCGGCGGACGGGCGCACGGTGGCGGTGCTGACGTTGAACGAGGACGAAGTGCGTCCGATGAGGCAAGGCGAGATCTTGCACGCGCGGGCGATGGTGGCGGTGTAGATGGCGATACCAAATGCTACAAACCCGTTGCTGGCGTCCACTCATACACGAACTGTCAACGAGCAGTGACCGCCCTTCGCAGACAAGTCAGTCCAGCAGGAGTTTTCCCGCTCGCATCGAACAAGCTTGTCGCATCACCACTGGCAAGGAGGTCGTGAGAAGCCGTGTGCTCACAAGTGTACATCGCCTTCGATCTCGGCGCGGAGAGCGGACGCGCCGTGGCGGGTATCTACGACGGGCAACGTCTGGAACTGAGAACCCTGCACCGCTTCCCGAACACACCCTTGCGCCTGCCCGATGCGCTTACGTGGAACGTGCTAAGGCAATATGCGGAGATTCTGCAAGGTATTGCCTTAACCGTGCGCGAGTATGGCGAGGCGGTGCGTTCGGTGGGCGTGGACACATGGGGGGTGGACTTCGGTCTGCTGGACGCTCGAGGCACCCTGTTAACCAACCCGGTGCACTACCGCGACCATCGCACCGACGGGGTGATGGAGAACGTGCAGGCAATGGTCGGCGCAGATACCATCTATGATGCAACCGGTATTCAGTTCATGCCCATCAATACCCTGTACCAGCTGGTAGCGGTTCAGCAGCAACACCCGGGTCTGCTGGAACTGGCGGATAAGATGCTGATGATGCCCGACCTGTTCCACTACTGGCTCAGCGGGGCGAAGGTGAGCGAGCGCACCATTGCCAGCACCTCGCAGATGATGGACGCGCGCACCGGCGAATGGGCGCTGGATCTGCTTAGGCATGTGGGGCTTCCTATCCATTTTCTGCCGGAGATTGTGCCGCCGGGCACGCCGTTGGGCAAACTGCGCAGGGCGGTGGCGGAAGAGACCGGCGCCCAGAACGTAGAGGTGATTACACCGGGTAGTCACGATACCGCTTCCGCAGTGGCTGCCGTGCCCGCGAGCCGGGGCAGCGACTTCGCCTACATCAGCAGCGGCACCTGGTCGTTGATGGGCGTGGAGTTGCCGGAGCCGTTGATTAACGCCCATACCCGCACGCTGAATTTTACGAACGAAGGCGGTGTACACAACACTATTCGCTTTTTGCGCAACATCATGGGGTTGTGGCTGGTACAGGAGTGCCGCCGCGCCTACGCTCGCGAGGGGACGGAATACAGCTACGAGCAGCTGACGCAGATGGCATCGGAGGCGGAGCCATTTCGCGCGGTGATAGACCCCGACGACCGTCGCTTCCTGAATCCCCCCAACATGCTCCAAGCCATTCGCGACTACTGCGCCAGTACCGGACAGTCTGCGCCGGAGACACCGGGGCAGTTCGTGCGGTGCTGTCTGGAGAGCCTCGCCCTGCGCTACCGCTGGGTGCTGGAGCAGCTGGAGAGTCTGCTGGGCAAGCGGTTGGGCGTGATTCACGTTGTCGGCGGAGGCACTCAGAACCGCCTGCTGTGCCAGTTGACCGCCGATGCCTGCCACCGCACGGTGCTGGCGGGACCGGTAGAGGCAACAGCGGCGGGCAACGTGATGCTGCAAATGATTGCACTGGGCGAGCTGAAAGGCATCACCGAGGGACGCGAGCTGATTCGCCGCTCATCTGAGATTGTCGAATACACTCCTCGCGACACGGAGGAATGGGACGCAGCCTACGAGCGGTTTCTGGGGCTTCTCGAATAAAAATGGGGCGGCTGATGGGATTCGAACCCACGGCCTCCTGAGCCACAGTCAGGCGCTCTAGACCAGCTGAGCTACAGCCGCCACCGAGAAGACACAGTTGGCGCCCCCGAGAGGACTCGAACCTCCGACCCACTGCTTAGAAGGCAGTTGCTCTGTCCACCTGAGCTACGGGGGCAGGGTAGGCTCTTCCTGCAGTGCCATTATACCGCAAATCGCCCCCCTGCGCAAGCTCTAACCGCCGTTGTTGCGACGCTCCGCAATCTTGTGCGCGTGCGATACAATCTCTGCAAAGGAGTTGGCGTTCAGGCTGGCTCCACCTACTAGCGCACCATCGATATAAGGCTGTTCCAGCAGGTCGTGCGCATTGTCAGGCTTCACCGAGCCACCGTACAGCACGCGCAAACCGTGTGCTGCCTCTTTCCCGCAGATGTCTGTGACAATGCGCCGAATCAACGCACACACCCGGTTCGCTTCAGGCGCGTCGCACACTTCGCCCGTGCCAATTGCCCACACGGGTTCGTAGGCGAAGACCAGACAACCGACCTCTGCCGGGTCCAGACCATCGATGTCGCGCCTTACCTGCGCGCTGATCACCGCGTCGGTCTGTCCCGCCTGACGCTCGGCGAGCGTTTCACCAACGCACACAATCGGCGTTAAACCATGTAACAGCGCCGCCTTTACCTTCAGATTCACCGTGGCGTCGTTCTCGCCGAAGTGGCGCAAGATTTCCTCTGTAAAGTCCGGCTCGGGCACCCCGAAGCGTCCGCGCGTCTCCGAGTGACCGATGATGACGTAGCTCACCCCCAGCTCGGCAAGCATCGGTGGCGAAATCTGGCCGGTGTAGGCGCCCTGGTCCTTCCAGAACACGTCCTGCGCGCCCAGTTTGATGTCGGTGCCTCGCAGCGACTGATGTACGGCATACAGGGCAGTAAAGGGCGGGCAGACACACACCTCCGCGTTCAGCGCGTCGAGGTTACGGTGCTTGAGCTCCTCCACCAGCGCCAGCGACCACGCTACCGTACCGTGCATCTTCCAGTTACCGGCTATCAGTTGGTCAGGCATAGCCTCTTTCTCCTGTCCGAACGTGATGGTTGTTTGCGGGTTAATATTCCCCTTTGAATGGGGTCTGTCCTGTTTCTGCTCACGCAGCTGATTAACGCGAACCACCACGTGCAGCTACTGATACCTCCGCTGTGAGCGTTCTGGAAGTAGCAGTCACCAGGTGAGACGGGGCGCGCATATTGTCCGATTGTTCGCTCCAGTCCGCCAGTGGATTGAGCTTCAGTATCCCGCCATGCGCATCGTCCACCTCAATCTGGGACACGTTTGCCCGCGTAATCGCCTGCTGTCGGCGCAAGCTGGTAACCCAAGCATGCAATGCGTACATCGGCGGGGATGTCGTCCGACTTCGTTTCGCCCACGATGGGGTGCAACAACAACCCGTCTACTATCTCCAGCGCGCACTTGATGATGTACTCATGCGCTCGATGCACGGGATTGCGCGTCTGGAATGCCACCACGGTACGCCATCCGCGCCGGACGAAGATCTCACGCGTCTGTTCGGGCGTGAGGCGGTAGGCAAGAAAGTGCTCGTGCGCGCACGTGCAGCACCGCCAGAGGCTTGCCCTCGGCATCCGTCAGCCCCACCGTCGTGTCTTCCTTGATGGACTTCGCCACCTCCTGCGACACCGCCAGAGTGATAGGGATGCTCCACGGCGTGCCGTCCGATAAACGCATGTCGGTGAGCACGCTCTGGTAGTCGCGCCTGCCCAGGTAGCCTCTGAGTGGCGTATATCCACCATTGCCCAGCAGCTCCACGTCCGATACTTGACGCGGTGTCAGTCGGATGACGGCCAACGATGCGAATCGCTCCGCCCAGTACTGGCGTTGTGCCTCTGTGCATAGCAAAGGTTGTAGTTTCATGGCTTCACCAATATTGACTAAATAAATCAACTAAGTATCTTTATTCGTAAGATACCATCTATACAGCGCCGTTGTCAAGCCCTCGTAGTCTGTTGCATGGCGTTTGCCCGCCTTCGTGAATTATGTTAAAATGAAGAGCGGAGAGGGTTTGAAGACAGGCATCGCCGACAAGCGGCGTGACAGAAAAGGTGGAGAGAAGTATGCCCATTGCGGTTGGTATAGCGTTCAAGCGGGTGGCGCGTTCCTACTGGTTCGACCCCGCCGGTTACGAACTGAAGGAGTGGGATAAAGTGATTGTGGAGACCACGCGCGGTCAGGAGCTGGGCACGGTGCGTATTCCGCCGCGCGAGGTAGGCGAAGAGGAGTTACAAGCACCTCTGAAGCCTATACTGCGTCCTGCCACCCCAGAAGACGTGCAGCAGCACAAACAGAACCTCTACCTGGCGAAAGAGGCAATGGGCATTTGCAAGGAGAAGATTGCCAAACACGGCTTGCCGATGAAACTGGTGCACTCCGAGTATGCCTTTGACCGCTCACAACTCACCTTCTACTTCGTGGCGGAGAACCGTGTGGACTTCCGCGAGCTGGTGCGCGACCTGGCGGCGACCTTCCGCACGCGCATCCTGCTGATGCAAATCGGTCCGCGCGACCAGGCGAAGGCGATGGGCGGCATCGGTCCCTGCGGGCTGACCCTGTGCTGCAGCACTTTTCTGAAAGAGTTCACCCCTATCTCCATGAAGATGGCGAAAGACCAGAGCCTGTTCCTGAATCCTGTGAAGTTCTCCGGTGTGTGTGGCAAGTTGATGTGCTGCCTGCAGTACGAACATGATATGTACAGGGATGCCCGTACACGCCTGCCGCGCATTGGTCAGATGGTAACCACCCCGCGCGGCGAGGGGCGGGCCAACGACCTGAACATCCTGAAGGAAGAGGTCATCGTGGAGTTTTCAGATGGCACGCTGGCTACCTATCCTGCCGCGCAGCTGCAGTGGGAACGGCAGGAGTCCGGTTGCGCTTGCGCTGCCGAAGCAGAGGCTGAAATCGCCGAAGAAGCAGCAGTGGACGAGGAGGTGCCGGATACCGATGCCTATTTATGAGTTTCGCTGTAAGGGATGTGGGCAGAAGTTTGAACAGAGGTTACCCCATACCGATGTGTCGGGGGTAACCTGTCCGCAGTGTGGTTCGCCGGAGGTATCACGCCTCATCTCACTGTTCTTCTCACCAAAGGTTGGCAAGGATATGGGCGTTGTCGGCTGTGAGCGGTGTGCGGGCAACCCGCCACCGTTCAGTGAGCCGGGAGGATGCCCTGTATGTGAGTGAACAGGATGCGCAAAGGCTCTCGGCAACGATGGGTGCTCCTGTACTCCGCAGCCGATGTGATGGAAGGCAACATCGTGTTGAACCTGCTGCGGGATGCGGGTGTTCACGCGCTGCCGCGCCCGCAGGGGCATATCTACGTGCAGTGGACGAGCCCGGTGGATATTCTCGTGCCACAGGAGGAACTGGAGCGCGCACAACAGGTATTGAACGAAGCAAAGGAGGCTGTCGAACCGAAAGAAGGAGATAACGGACATTATGGGGAGTGAGAAGGCATACTACATCACCACGCCGATTTACTACGTGAACAGCTCGCCGCACATCGGCAGCACATTGACCACGTTAGCGGCGGACATGCTGGCGCGCTACCAGAGGATGCAGGGGCGCAAGGTATGGTTCCTCACCGGAACCGATGAGAACGCCATCAAGGTACACCGCGCCGCGCAGGAACGAGGCATGCCCACACAACAGTTCGTGGACGAGCTCGCCGCTGAGTTCCAGCAGGCGTGGAGGAGCATGCATATCGAATACGACGATTTCATCCGTACCACCGAGCCTCGCCACGTGCACGTCGTGCAGGAGTTCTTCCGCCGAATGCTGGAGAACGGCGATATCTACAAAGGCATCTACGAGGGTTGGTACTGTGTGTCGGATGAGACCTTCTTCGCGCCCTCCGACGTGGGCGAGGACCGCCTCTGCCCCAACGCCGAGTGCCGACGTCCCCTGCAGTGGGTACAGGAAGAGGATTACTTCTTCCGCCTCTCGGCATATGGCGACCGTTTACTGCAGTACATCGACAAGCACCCCGATTGGCTGGAGCCGGAGTTCCGCAAAAACGAGGTCATCGCCTTCATCACGCAAGGTCTGCGCGACCAGAGCGTTACTCGCGCCAACCCGGGCTGGGGCATTCCCGTGCCCGGCGAGCCGGATAAGGTGATCTACGTGTGGTTCGACGCGCTGATTAATTACGTCTCCGCCACCGGCTGGCCCGACGACATGGAACGCTATCAGCAACTGTGGCCAGCGGTGCACCTGATGGGTAAAGAGATTTTCGTGCGCTTCCACGCTACCCTTTGGCCCGCCATGCTGATGTCCGTCGGTTTGCCCGTGCCGGAGCGCATCTTCGGACATGGCTGGTGGACTATCGGCGGCGAGAAGGGCAGTAAATCCAAGGGCAACCTGCCCCACCCGGTACAGCTGGCGAAGGACATCGCCACGTGGTCCGGCGCGGAGTTCGATATCGCGGTGGACGCCGAACGCTACCTGCTGATTCGCGAGATGCAGTTTGGACTGGACAGCGAGTTCTCGGAAGAGTCCTTCCGCAAGCGATACAACAGCGATCTCGCCAACGACCTGGGCAACCTGCTGAACCGCACGCTGAACATGGTATGGCGATACGCGGACGGACGTGTGCCCAAGCCGGTGGAACACAACGCGGAGCTGGCGCAACTGGCAGAGCACATCGACAAAGGCATCGCCGAGGAGGTATACCGCTTCCGCCTCAACGGGGTGCTGGAGCAAATCTGGCGGATGGTGTCGCGCCTGAATAAGTATCTGGACGAACAGGCGCCCTGGAGCCTTTACCGTAACGGCGAAGTGGGACGCGCACAGGGCGTGCTGTACGATGTGCTGGAGGGCATCCGGCTGTGCGCACTGTGGCTGGCGCCCACGATGCCTGTTGCAACCGCCCGCATCTGGGAGCAGCTGGGCATCGCAACCCAGCCGGTGCAGGCGAACTGGCAAACGGAAAGCGCGTGGGGGCGACTGCAGCCGGGAACGAGCGTACAGCAGCCCCAACCCCTCTTCCCGCGTATTACCGAAGAAGCATTAACGGTGACAACAGAAAAGGAGACCGAGATGGAACAGAGCAACTTGATAACCATTCAGGATTTTCAGAAGCTGGAAATCAAAATCGCCGAGGTGAAGTCGGCAGAACCCGTGCCAAATACCTCCAAACTGTTAAAGCTCACGGTGGACATCGGCGGTGAGGAGCGCACGCTGGTAGCCGGTATCGCCGAGACCTACAGCCCGCAGGACGTTATCGGCAAACAGATTGTGGTGTTGACCAACCTGCAACCTGCCACCATTCGCGGGGTGCAATCGCAGGGCATGTTGCTGGCGGCAGAAGTGGACGGCAAAGCCATCCTGCTGACGCCCGAAAAGCCTGTGCCGGTGGGAAGTAAGGTGCGTTGAGATGGCACAGATACCGGATTTCGTGGGCAGGCGCGTTCAGGTATGGTCGCGATCAGGAACCTAGCCTTTCATCGGAACATGCTCATCCCAAGATTGAGATGTGGCAGGGTAGTAGAGCGAAAACACAGGCAGGAGATTCAGGTTGGCTGATTACGCAGTGGTGCTCGCGGGGGGCGGCAGTCGGCGCATGGGTAGTGATAAAGCGTTGCTCCATTGGCAGAGTCGCCCCCTGCTGGAGCATATCCTCAACCGCCTGCACGCCAGCTTTGAACAGCTGGCGGTAGTGGGCGGTCATGCGGAATGGGTGACGTTACAGGATGTGCTCTGGATACCGGACGAAAAGCCGGGGGCGGGTGTGGCAGCAGCCATTCTGACCGCCCTGCGTCGTCTGCGAACGCCCTGCTTCGTCTGCGCTTGCGACATGCCCTTCGTCCATGCGGAGTTCGGCAGGTGGCTGATAGAGAATGCTTCGGGAGCGGCGGTGCATGTGCCGCGCTGGCAAGGTCGGGCGCAGCCTCTGCACGCCGCCTGGTTCCCCGAGGCGATACCCGCTCTGGAAGCAAGCCTGCAGACAGGCGAGCGCACCGTGTGGCGCATTCTACAGCGCATGGAGGAAGCGGGTACACTACGGTGGGTAGAAGAAGAGATTGTATGCCGATTCGACCTCGACGGTAAATGCTTCGTGAACCTGAATACACCGCAGGAGTGGCAAGCGTGGCAGAACTCAGCCATATAGATGAACACGGCAAAGCACGTATGGTGGACGTGAGCGCAAAGCCCGAGACCATCCGCACCGCTACGGCGCAGGCAGTGGTGCATCTTTCACCACAGTTGCTGGAGATGGTGCGCAACAATGCGCTGGAGAAAGGCGACGTGCTGGCGGTAGCGCGTGTGGCAGGGATTATGGCGGCAAAGCGCGTCGGGGAGATTATTCCACTGTGTCACCCCCTGCCTCTTACCCATGCCGACGTGCAGTTCGAATTTCTGAACGCCGGTCTGCGCATCGTGGCGAGCGCGTCGGTCGTGGGACGTACCGGGTTGGAGATGGAGGCGTTGACTGCTGCCTCGGTCGCTGCGCTGACCGTGTACGATATGTGCAAGGTGGTGGACAAGGCGATTACCATCACCGACATCTGTTTGCTGGAGAAGACGGGAGGGAAGTCGGGCGTGTACCGACGGGAAGGAGGTGAGAACCACCCGTGAAGAAGGAAATCATCGTGAACGTGGGCAGCCGCGAGACGCGCATTGCCGTGCTGGAAGACGACCGGCTGATGGAGCTGCATGTGGAGCGTGAGGAGCGCATCGTGGGCAGTATCTACAAGGCGCGTGTGGCGAACGTGCTGCCGGGCATGGATGCGGCGTTTGTGGACATCGGTCTGGAGCGCAATGCGTTTCTGTATGTGGGCGACATCCTGCCCGATAGCGGTGATGATACCCCTGCGCCCGCTTCGATGCGCCGCTCCGCTTTGCGCAACCGCAATATCAAGGAGATACTGCGCGTCGGTCAGGAGATTCTGGTGCAGGTCACCAAGGGACCGCGCGGAACGAAAGGCTGTCGCGTTTCCACGCGCATCACCCTGCCCGGCAGATACGTGGTGTTGACCCCGGAGGGCGAGCATCTGGGCGTCTCGCGCAAAATCACCGACCCCAAGGAGCGGGAGCGTCTCAAACGATTGGGGCGTGAACTGCGTCCGGAGGGCTTCGGGCTGATTATCCGCACCGAGGCGGAGGACAAAAACGAGGAGCAGCTGCTGCAGGATATCGAATGGCTGCAAGAGCAGTGGCGATTGATTCAGGAGACCGCCCGCAAGGCGAAAGCGCCTGCGCTAATTCACAAAGACTATTCACTGCTGTACAAAACGGTGCGCGACATCTTCAGCTCCGACACCACGCGCATGGTCATCGACGACCCCGAGGAGTACCAGAAAGCGGTGGAGCTTGCCAGCCGGTTCGCGCCTAAACTGAAGTCGCGTATCGAACTGTACGACAAGGACGAACCGATTTTTGACCATTTCCGCATTGAGCAGGAGATTGACCGCCTGATGAAGCGGCAGGTGTACCTGAAGTCTGGCGGTTACCTGACGATAGATGAGACCGAGGCACTGACCACCATCGACGTCAACACCGGCAAATTCACCGGCAGCACCAGCCTGGCGGATACCATCCTGCGCACGAATATCGAAGCCGCCGAGGAGGTAGCACGGCAACTGCGCCTGCGCGACCTGGGCGGGATTATCGTGATCGATTTCATCGACATGAGCAGTTCGCACGATCGCCAGCAGGTGATGCGCACCTTAGAGCGCGCTCTCAAGCGTGACCGCGCCCGCACCAAAATCAGCCATATCAGCCCGCTGGGGCTGGTGCAGATGACGCGCAAGCGCACGGGCGAGTCGGTAGTGGAGCTGTTGATGGAGCCTTGTCCCTACTGCGGAGGGCGTGGGCGCATCGTCGCTCCCGAATCGGTGAGCATGGATATCGAACGAGAACTAACCCGCCGCGCCACCGCCGAACACGCCGAAGCGTATCTGGTCATCGCTCATCCCAAGGTGGCGGAGCTGGTTATCGGCCCCGAGGGCGAGAACGTAGACGAGCTGGAGCATGCTCTACACTGCGCCATCTACGTGCGCAGCGACCCCGACCGGCACATGCAGGATTACGACATTCGAGCGGGCACCATGGCGGATTTCGACCGTTCCTGGCTGGGCTACCGCCGCGCGCAGGTGGTGGAGTGCCTGGTAGAGCCGTCCTCGCTGAGCGCGAACGGCAGCCCGAAGTTCATCGGTTGGGCGGACGGCTTCTTGCTCGACCTCACCGACGGTGCGGAGTTTGCCGGTCAGCGGGTAAAGGCAAGGTTGCTGGACGTGCGACGTTCCTTTGCGTTTGCGGAGGTAATCCCGTCGGTGCGCCCGCTGGACCGCGGTGAGATACCTTAGCCGATGCTTACAGCCGCGCCACCGTCAAGCCGCCGTCCACCAG